>NZ_JBEZZB010000028.1:0-78516 GCF_040638955.1 Actinoplanes sp. NPDC024001 | reverse complement strand
CCTTCCGCCGCCGCTGCCTTCAACGATCCCGTGACTCCCACTACCGCAAACGACTCAGCACGCTCGGAAGCTACGAACCGCCGTAGCAGTACTAGTCGGCCAGGTGGGCGCCGATCTCGGTCTCGCTGACCCGGGCCGGCTCCAGCACCCGGTGCAGGAACTCGCGGGTGCGCTCCTCGCGGGGGCTGCCGAACAGCTCCGCGGGCGGGCCCTGCTCGACGATCACACCGGCGTCCATGAAGACGACCCGGGTGGCGACCTCCCGGGCGAAGGCCATCTCGTGGGTGACCACGAGCATGGTCATGCCGTCGGCGGCCAGGCCGCGCATGACCGCGAGGACCTCACCGACCAGTTCGGGGTCGAGGGCGCTGGTCGGCTCGTCGAAGAGCATCAGCTGCGGGTCCATCGCCAGCGAGCGCGCGATGGCGGCGCGCTGCTGCTGCCCGCCGGACAGTTGCGCGGGATAGGCGTCGGCCTTGTCGGCCAGGCCGACGCGGTCCAGGTTGTCCGCCGCGATCCGGTTGGCCTCGGCACGGCTGCGTTTCAGTACGCGGCGCTGCGCGATGGTGACGTTCTCCCGGACGGTGAGATGGCCGAACAGGTTGAACTGCTGGAACACCATGCCGATCCCGCGGCGGACCGCGTCGATGTCGCAGTCCGGGTCGGTGACCTCGACGCCGGCCACCTTGATCGAGCCGGAGGTGGGCTCCTCGAGCAGGTTGACGCAGCGCAGCAGCGTGGACTTGCCGGAGCCGGACGGGCCGATCACGCAGACGACCTCGCCGGGCTCCACGGACAGGTCGATGCCGCGCAGCACCTCCAGCTTGCCGAAGGACTTGTGCAGGTCGTCGATCTCGATGGTGGACATGCCGGTCACTTCTCCTTCCCGGCGCGGCGCTCCAGGGCGCGGACGACCTGGGACAGCGGCAGGGTGATCACCAGGTAGAGCAGCCCGGCCACCACCAGCGGGGTCGGGTTGACCCGCGTGTTGAGGGTGTCGCCGGCGAACTTGGTCAGCTCGATCGTCGACGCGGTGACACCGAGGACGTAGACCAGCGAGGTGTCCTTGGTGAGCAGGATGATCTCGTTGGTCAGCGGCGGGATGACGATGCGGAACGCCTGCGGCAGCACGATGGAGACCATCGCGCGGCTGTGCGACATGCCGAGCGTACGGGCGGCCTCGAACTGGCCCTTGGGGACGGCCTGGATGCCGGCCCGGATGGTCTCCGCCATGTAGGCCGCGGCGGTGAGGCCGAGGCCGACGGTGACCGAGCCGTAGACGCCGCCGGGGATCTCCCGGTCCGGGAAGGCCAGCGGCACGCCGTAGCCGACCATGAAGAGCACGAGCAGCGCGGGCAGGCCACGGAACAGCTCGATGTAAGCGGTGGCGAACCACCGGTACGGCAGGATCGACGACAGCCGCATCAGGGCGAGGACGAGCCCGAGGGTCAGGCCGAACGCGAACGCCAGCAGGGTGTAGATGATGGTGTTGCGCAGGGCGACGGTGATCGCCTCGGGGAACATGCTGCGGGCGATGTCGAGCCGGAAGAACGCCTCGGACAGGCTGCCCCAGTCGGCGGCGAACACCACGGCCAGGATCGCCAGCACGAACACGACATAGCCGGCGACGCGGATGATCCGCCGCCGCCGGCGAGGAGTCAGTTTCATCTCAGGGTTCAGGCGGCCGGCTTCTCACCGATCCACTCGGCATAGATCTTGTCGTACGTACCGTCGGCGCGCGCCGCGGCGATCGCCTCGTTGACGACCTTGAGCAGCTCCGCGTTGCCCTTCTTGACGGCGAAACCGTACTGCTCGCCGGTGTCGAAGCCGGTCGCGACGACGACCTTGCCGGGGTTGGCCTTGATGTACTCGTTCCAGACCGGCAGGTCGTTGACGGCCGCCTCGATCTGGTTGGTGGCCAGCGCCTGCTGCAGCGCGGCCAGGTCGCGGTAGGAGACCACCTCGATCTTCAGGCTCTTCTCCTTGACCTGGGCGTTGATGTACTCCTCGCCGGTGGTGCCGCCCTGCACGCCGAGGCGCTTGCCGACGAGCTCGTCGAGGGTCTTGACCTCCTTGCCGGTCTGCACGGCGAGCGCCTGGGTGGCGTCGAAGTACGGGTCGGAGAAGTCCAGCACCTTCTTGCGCTCGTCGGTGATGGTCATACCGGCCGCGGCCACGTCGCACTTGCCGGAGTTGAGGTCGGCGCCGGACTTGATGCCCTCGAACGGCGTGTCCACGATCTCCTGCTTCACGCCGATCTTCGCGGCCACCAGGTCGATCAGCGCGACGTCGAAGCCGACGACCTTGCCGGACTGGTCCTTCGACTGGAACGGCGCGTACGGAAGGTGGGTGCAGGTGGTCAGCGCGCCGGCCTTGATCAGCGTCACGCCGCTCTTCGTGGTGCCGCCGGTGTCCTCCTTGGCGCAGCCCGCCGCGCCGCCGATCACCAGCATCGCGGCGGCCGCCAGCGCGGCCGTCTGACGAGCATGCCCCAGCATCTTCATGTGACCCTCCCCGAGTCCGGCCCACGCCCGTAGCGCGGCCATGTCAGGCTAATCCACTAGATTAAATATCTCGCGGATACGGAGGTCCGCCATGCGGGACACATCCGCCGGCGCCGGCCGGCGCCGGTTGCGCCGCGGCGTCGTCCTGCACGGACTGGCGGCGGTGATCTTCGGCCTGCTGGCCTGGCGCGGCCTCGGCGCGCTTGGGGTGGGCGCCCGGGCGCTCGGTGTGCCGATGCTCATCGCCGGGGCGGCGGGCACCGTGGGCGCGCTGGTCATCCTGTGGGCGGTGCTGCGCCACCGATCGGCGGCATACCAGCGCGCCGCCCGGATCGGCATGGCGGTGGCCGCGGTGGCGACCGCGGCGGTCGGGATCGCTCTGGCGCCGGCCGGGTGGGAGCGCGGATTCGTTATTTCGGTGAATGTGCTCACCGGCGGGCTGCTGGCCGCCTTCGCCGCGCTCGCCGGTGAGCGTCGAACAATTGACTAAACGTAAACGCGGTGACGAGCTTCGAGCCTGGCCGACCGGGGCGCACTTGCCGGCGATGCACGCCTGGCCGTCGAACCAGGACGTGGCCCGGCGGGTGGTCGGCCCGGCTGAATGTGCTGATCCGAACGCGCGGCCGTCACCATCTCCGGCGGTCAGGATTTCAGAAGACCGGGCTCGGCGCGACGACGTAGGTCAGCAGGCCCTCCAGGTAGGACATCGACTCCCACTGGCTGGCCCGGATCACGTGCCGCGTGTTGGTCTGCGGATCCAGCACCCGGTACTGCGGGCCCATCCCGTTCAGGTCGTCGTACTTGTAGCCGAGCACGACCAGGTAGTGCGCCTGCAGGAAGCTGCCGCCGCCCCACGGAAGCTCGTCCGAGCTGACCAGCAGCACGATCGGGCCCAGCCCCTGATCGATCGACCCGACCACGCCGGTGAGGACGCGGCCGTTGTCGAGGTTGGTGGTGCTGTCGTACGGATGGGAGGGCGCGTACCGGTTCATCGCGTTGCCCATCAGCCACGGCCGGGTGCCGATCGCGTCGGTGCCGGTGACGTCGGCGATGAAGTCCTGCTCGACCGACACCCCGAAGTAGCGCAGCACCGCCTGCATCGCCGTCGGCCCGCAGTAGGTCGACTGCTCCTGCGCCTTGGTGCCGGTGATGGTCAGCTCTCTCCATGGCGCCTCGGGCCGGGCCCAGGCCTGGTTCGAGCAGCCCTCGGCATGGTCGATGGTCAACGGTACGCAGTCCGCCTCCTGCAGCCCGTTGACCGGTTGCAGGATGAAGAAGTAGCGGTGGCCGTTGATCGCCGGCGCGTAGGTGAGGCTGGTGCCGCTCACCGGGTACGGCAGCCGCTTCCACCACCCGGCCTGCTCGTCGATCACCCAGACGTAGTATCCGGTCGCGTTGGCACTCGCCGACCAGCGCAGCTGGATCTGCGCCGGGCTGGCCGTGGCGATCAGGTCGGTCGGTGGCCGGGGCAGCGGGCCGCGCGGGGTGACCGGCGCGCCCGCCGAGACACCGCCGGTGATCAGGCCGTTGACGGACTGCACCTTGAACTCGTACTGGGCGCCGTTGACCAGCCCGGCCGCCGTCCACGGCGACTGCACCGGGTACGGCAGCTTGTGCAGGGTCTCGCCGGCGGTGATGTTGCGCAGCCACACGTACGCGCCGGTGGCGTTCGGTTTCGCGGTCCACCGCAGGGTGGCGCTGCCGTTGCCCGAGGTCGCGGTCAGGTCGGTGGGTGCCAGTGGCGCCGGCCCGGTCGGGGTCACGGCGCGCACCGTGGTGCGGCTGCCCTCCACCAGGCCGCTGACCGACTGGACCGCGAACTCGTACGTCGCGCCGTTGGTCAGCAGCGCCGCCGTCCACGGTGACTGGACCGGCCACGGCAGCCGGTGCAGCGTCTCCCCGGCGGTCACGTTGCGCGTCCAGATGTATGCCCCGGTCGCGGTGGCGGGCGCGGTCCAGGACAGGGTCGCCTCACCGTTGCCGGGCGTCACGGTGAAGCCGCTCGGGGCGGCCGGTGGCGGCACGGTCGGCGTGACGGTCACCTTGTTGGAGAACACGCCGGTGTTGTCACCCTTGGTGGTCTGCAGCTGGAATTCGTACGTCGCGCCGTTGGTCAGCAGCGCCGCCGTCCACGGGCTGGCCGGGACCGGCCAGGGCAGCCGGTGCAGCGCCTCGCCGGCGGTGACGTTGCGCGTCCAGACGTAGTAGCCGGTCGCGCCCGGCGAGGCGGTCCAGCTCAGCACGGCCTGCCCGTTGCCGGGCGCCGCCGACAACGTCGGCGCGGTGCGCGGCCCGAGCGCCACCGCCGGCAGCGGCCGGGGATAGGCCGCACCGATGGCGTACGCCGAGGCGAGCCGATCCGCGAACGCCGCGGCGATCTTCAGTTCGCCGGCCGGGTTGGCGTGCACCCCGTCCCACGTGTCCGCCGCCGGGTCGAACCCCGCGTCGGTGTTCGCCACGACGATCGGCGACTCGGGTTTGGACAGCTCGGCCGCGGTCCGGACCAGCCGGTTGTTGTAGTCGGCCAGCTTCCCGGCGAACGTGGTGTCCGACGGCGGCAGCCGTTTCGGCAGCACCCGGCCGAAGACGAACTTGACGTCCGGCTTGCCGTCCCGGGCCCGGTCGATGAACCGGCGCAGGCTCGCCTCGGTGCCCTCCGGCGAGGTGAGGAAGGTCAGGTCGTTGATGCCGAGCAGCACCAGCATGACGTCGGGGGTGCCGGCGGCCGTGCGGCCCTGGATGGTGTCCCCCGCGGCGGACAGGGTGTTGCCCCACAGCGCGTTGTGGTCCCGGTCGAAGGAGCCGTCGGCGTACGCCTGGCTGCCGGACGTCCCCGCCACGTTGTCGAACAGGTCGTTGCGCGGCCCGACGAAGTCCAGGCCGGTGACGCGCGGCTGCAGGTGCTTCCAGAGCCGGTAGCGCCAGGTCCAGTCACCGGAGCTGCCGTGGCTGATCGAGTCACCCACGATCATGACCTTCGCGGCCGGCGCCGCGGCGGCCGGCGCCGGCCCGGCCACCATCGTCATCAGTACGGCGGCGACGGCGGTCCCGGCCGCGATCAGCGAGCGTCTCATGCCTTACCCCCCGTGGGGTCAATCGACAGTCGTTGATGCTAGTGCCGCGCCATCCCGGAGTCCATCGCGACGTCGCAGATCTGCGCCGGCGGCCAGGATGACGGCACCCGACCGGGCGGTCGCCTCGCGCAGGGCGCGGCGATCCTCCGGGTCGGTCGAGAATGCCCACGCGTGCAGGGCTTCGCCGCCGATACCCAGCCCGTTGTCGAGATCCGGGTGAGGGCCGGTGACGAAGCCGTCCAGGGAGACCGAGATCTCAGCGATGATTCGAGTCATACCGGGGTAGAACCGGCCTGCCACCCGGACTCATCACACCGCAGGCCGGCTCATCGCACCGTCGCCACCACCTCGCCCATCAGACCCGCCCCCGACCCACCCGCGTCCCAGGGTGAAGCGCCGCCTCACGATCAATCGCAGTGAGGTCTGATCCAATGAACATCCACCCATCCGGTGCGCCCGTCGTCTGCGGAGACGAACCGATAAGCCAAGCCATGAGGATTCGGCCGACTGTCGATTGTCACCTGTTGCCCATGCATGATTTCGCTGAGCGGCGCGCCGAATTCATCGCGTAGCCACAGGTCACGAGCTGCGACCGTTCCCTGGCTACACGAGATCGCTCCGGGAAAGCCGAATTCCGCAGGTCCGGGATTTGGACTGACATAGCCCGCGACGACGGCCAACCCTGTCAGAGCGACCACCGTTGCGACACCTTGGCGTCGCGGCCTCGGCGGCACTCGCAGTCCAGCAAATTTTCCAGGCCAAGGCTCCGAGACGGTGTCTGCATTCACCCTCGGCATGGGCGACGGCATTTGACTCCCGTCGGCCAACTCAACGGTCACCGCGCCGGGTTGCACCACTGGACCACGCTTCCCGGACTGCGCCGCCTCATGCAGGACCCGGCAGCGAGATAGGTGAACCTCCGCCTCGGGTCCGTCCACGCAGCAGCGGACAACCGCTTCGACATATGTCCAGTCCGGAATTCGCGCCCCGCCCTCGAATGCGTGGGACACCTTCCTCCGAGCCCCTCCCTCAAGACCCAGAAAACGAGCGACGTCCGCCCAACCGAGCCCGCTGCGCTCGAGCAGGAGACGGACGTATTTGTCGAGACGCAAGACAGCTTCGGGTCCCGGCTTGGGATCATAGATCTTAGGACCGGAACGATGTGACCTCATGGCCCCTTTATAGACCATCGGATGTGGGCACTCCACCGCGCCGCAACCCGATCGGGTGACTCGACCGGGCGCCCGGATTGGGCGCCCTTCCCGCCCGTATTGGGTCACCCTTTCATTGTGTTCATAGCCCGTCCCGACCGAGTGCGACGGGCCGAACAGTAAAGCGAGGAGAGAAGTTGCATCGACGCAAGATCCCCATCGCCAAGATTGCGATGCTGATGGTGGCCTCGGTCGGCCTCACGATGGCCGTCGGACCGTCATCGACATCGGCCGCAGTTGAAGCCAGCGCCGTCCCGGCCCCCTGCCGCAAGAATCCGAAACTGGGGAAGATCTGCGGTCACACGAGAATCCTCATCGTGCGGTACACCGTGGTGAAGCCCTGCCAAGTCCAGCGAAATTATCCTCACAACCCCGGGGGCGGACGGAAGACCTGGACGATCGGCCCGGGCGCCAGGATCGCTTGGCGGTACAACATCACGGCAAACGCCGCGATGATCTCCGATCCGAGCATGGCTAAATTCCCGCACTGGGGGATCGTCACGAACAGCGACTGCATCGGGGTGACGACCGGACAGCGCGGTCACTACTGGCGATACGAAAAGCTGGGAAGCGGTAAGAAGGGATGGGTCCGGCACGAGACACCCCCAGTTCCGGCGGGCCAGCCGATGCCGAAAGTGGCGAAGCAGGCCGGCTACAAATCCTATCGACTGTACGGGCGCAGCCAGAACGAAAAGACTCAATACTGGAACAAGGTCGATTGGCGGCCGAACGGGGCAACGACACCGACTGCACGGCACAAGATGACGCACAACGCCACATTGCGTGACCGACCGAACGAATTCGTCATCGGGAATGTCATGAAAGGATGGCTGGTTCACTCGACCGGCGAGAAGAGAAGGGGTTACACGAAGGTATATGTTCCGTCCCTGAAACGTTGGGGCTGGCTACAGCTATAGCGAAGGGACAGCCGGCATCTTCGGCCCGACGCCGATCAGCGCGTCGGCCGGAGATGTCGGCACCTGCGACGGCCGGGTGGAACTGCGGCGCACTGGCGGCTGACCGCAATCTATGATCTGCCGCCATGATGCGTTATCCCGTGCTGGATCCCGCCGTGCCGTACCCGAACGTCGCCACCCTGCGGCAGGCGCTGGCCGCCCGGGACTGGCCGGCCTGCCGGGCGGTGCTCGACGCCGCGCCGTCCGCCGAGCGGACCTTTCTGACCAGCGTCGCCGCCGACGTCGAGGGTGGGCGCAAGGCGGAGCCCGGGCCGTACGTCGAGCATGAGACCGCGGCGTTCCTGCGTGCCGTGCTGTGGTCGAACCCGGCCGACGGGGCCGCCGGCGCGCTGCTCGGCCAGCACCTGATCGACCGGGCGTGGGCAGTGCGCACCAGCTACGGTGCCAGCGCGGTCAGCCGGGAACGCTTCGCGAGCTTCCACGAGATCCTCCGCATGGCCGAGCAGGTGCTCACCCCGGCGGCGGCCGCCGCACCCGATGATCCGGCGATCTGGGTGGCGCGGCTGACCGCGGCGCGCGGCCTGCAGATGGGGCAGGCCGAGGCGCTGCGCCGCTACGACCGGCTGGCGAAGATCGACCCGCACCATCTGCCCGGTCAGACCCAGCTGTTGCAGCAGCTCGCGCCGAAGTGGGGCGGCACCTGGGAGGCGCTGCACGCGTTCTCCCGCGACGCGGCGCGGGCCGCGCCGCCGGGCGCGCCGCACGCGATGCTGATCGTCCAGGCGCACCTGGAGCGCTGGATGGACATTCGGGGCATCCGCATCGGTACGGCCAACGCCTACCTTCGCTCCGAACCGGTCCGCACCGAGATCGAACAGGCCGCCCACCAGTCGGTCTGGCATCCGGAGTTCCGGCGCACCTACGGCTGGCTGGAAGCGACGAACACCTTCGCCGTGGCGTACTGCCTGCTCGGCGACATGCGCTCGGCCAAGACGCTGTTCCGCCGGCTCGGCGGGCTCGGCACCGAGTTCCCCTGGGAATATGTGTTCCCGAGCGCGACCGTGGTGATGCGGTGGTACCGGATGCGGTCCCTCCTCGCCCGCGCCCGCTGATCACCTGCGCAGCAGGCGGGTGACGCCCCAGGCCACCGCACCGCAGACCGCGCCGACCGCCAGGCCGGTGAACAGGCTGGTCACCGACATCGCCCCACGGAACAGGAGGTCCTCGGCGCCGGGCGAGAGGCGGCCGGCCAGGTTGCCGCCGAGCGCCGGCGGGTCGCCCTCGAACGCCCGGCTCCAGAAGACGTTGTGCACCAGCGCCAGGCAGGCCCCGTAAACCCCGCCGGCGGCCAGGAGCGTCAGGAACGGACGGGCGGCGCGCCGCGCCGCCACCACGATCCAGATCAGCAACGGTACGAAGACCAGCGCCGCGTTGACGAGTGTCCCCTCCCGCACCAGATCCAGGTCGTGGAAGATCGCTCGGGGCGCGGCCAGCAGGCCCAGTGGTACGGCGAGTCGCCAGATCGTCATGCCCACCGACGGTAGGCACGCCCCGGCACCCGGGAATTCCGCCGACGGCGACGGATGGTGTCGCTTTTCGGCGTACGTCGGCCCTGAGCTGGGGTTCTAGCATCGAGGGATGAGCCGGGCCCGGGACAGAGTGGTCGACACGGCCGTCGCGGCCGGTGTCGCGGCGGTGCTGGCGGTCATCGTTTCGGCCGGCCAGGGTGGTCAGGCGGGTGCGGTGGCGTACGTGTGGGCCGCCGGCCTCGGCGCTCTGATGTTCTGGCGCCGCCGGTATGCGCCGATCGTCCTGGTCGTCACCGTGCTGGGCCTGTTCGCCTATTACGCCGCCGGTCTGCCCGCGATCGGTGTCGCCGTCCCCGTCGCCGCCGCCCTGTACGCGGCGGCCGAGGCGGGGCACCGCCGGCTGTGCGTCGCGGTGGCCGCCGGGGTCCTCGCCGTCTCGATGGGGTTCCGGCTCTTCGAGGGCCAGGACTTCCGGTACGTCGTGCTCTACGAGGGCATCGGTCACGTGGCGCTCATGGCGGCGGCGATCACCCTCGGCGAACTGGTCCGGGCCCGGCGCCGCATCGCCCGGCTGACCGGCCGGCAGATCGAACTGGAGGCCGGCCGGCGGATCGACGAGCACAACCGGGAACTCTCCCGGGAACTGCACGACTCGATCGGGCACCGGCTGACCGTCGCCGCGATCCACGCCAACGTCGCCCGTCAGGAGGCCGCCCGCCGCCCGGAAGCCGCGGCCGCCGCCCTGGAACATGTGGCCGAGGCGGTGTCGGAGGCGCTGGCCCAGTTGCGCGGCACGGTACGGGACCTGCGGACGGCAACGCCCGCGCGGCCCGGGCCGGAGGACGTCGGCACCCTGCTGGAGGCGGCACGTGCGGCCGGTTTCCGGGTGCACGCCGAGGTGGACGCCGCCGCGGTGACAGCCGTCGCGTTCCAGGTGATCCGGGAGTCGGTCACCAACGCGCTGCGGCACTCGGCCGGGCGGACCGTCGAGGTGGAGGTGCGCCGCCGCGACGACGGGACGGTGCTGGTGCGGGTGGCCGACGACGGCACCACCGGCGGGCCCGCGGACGCGGAGGGGACCGGACTCACCGGCCTGCGGGAACGGGTCACCCGGATGGGCGGTCGATTCGGGGCCGGGCCTACGGCGTACGGATGGCGGGTGGAAGCAATCGTGCCGCTGGAAGCGGCGATGCTCGCCGGGAGCTCCGATGCCTGAGGTCAGCGTGGTGTTGGCCGACGACCAGTCGCTGATCCGGGCCGGCATCGCCGCGCTGCTCAGCGGCGACGACGCACCCGGGCTGCCGCCGATCACCGTCGTCGGCGAGGCTTCCGACGGCGCGTCCGCGGTCGCGCTGGTCCGCCGCCTGCGACCGGCCGTCGTCCTGATGGACATCCGCATGCCGGGGATCGACGGGATCGAGGCCACCCGGCAGATCCGCGCCGGCGTTCCCGGTGTGGCCGTCCTGATGCTCACCACGTTCGACACCGACGACGAGGTGCTCGGCGCCCTGCGCGCCGGCGCCGACGGCTATCTGCTCAAGGACACCGCGCCCGGCCCGCTGCGGGCGGCGGTCCGGTCCGCGGCGGCCGGGCAGGCGGTGCTCTCCCCGGAGGTGGCCCGTCAGGTGATGGGTCACGCGGCCGCGAGCCCGCGGACGGCACGCGAACCCCGGCTGGCCCGGCTCACCGCCCGCGAGCTGGAGGTTCTGCGGGCGCTGGCGGGCGGGGACGACAACGCCACGGTGGCGGCGGCGCTGTCGCTGAGCCCGGAGACGGTCCGCACGTACGTCAGCCGGATCCTCACCAAGCTGGAGGCCACCAGCCGGGCCCAGCTGGTCGCGATCGCCCACCGCAGCGGCCTGCCGCGCGGGTAAGGGCTCACAGCGCCCATTCCACGGTGACGGAAACCGTCAGCTCCTGCCGTCCGGGCTCGATCGGCACCGCCGCGTCCGCCGCGGCCATCTTGTAGTTGTCCCCCGCCCACCCGTAGCTGGGCGTCTCCTCGACCACCCGGACGACCCGGCCGAGCGGGCGGCCCGCCTCGCGGGCGTACAGTTCGGCCTTGCCGCGGGCGTCAGCGAACGCCTTCTTGCGCGCCTGTGCGAGCAGGGCCGCGTCGTTCTCGATCGCGAACGAGACACCGTTCAGCCGCGCCGCGTCACCGCCCGCCGCGATGGCCGCGGACATGAGCGCCCCGGCCCGCGGCACGTTGCGGATCTTCGCGGTCAGCCCCTGATTCACGACGTAGCCGGTGATCTCCTCGTTGTCGTTGCGCCTCGGGTTGATGCCGACGTTCGACGTCTGGACGTCGGCCCGGGCCATCCCGGCACGGGCCAGCGCGTTGCGCATCCGGGTAGCGGCCGTGTTGGCGCTGTCCAGGGCCGCGTCGACGGTCGCGGCGCTGGTCTCCACCGCGAAGTTCGCGACCAGCACGTCAGGCTCCCCGAACACCTCACCGGTCCCGGTGACCTGCACGCTCTCCCGGGCTTGCGCAGCGGGCGGAGGCTCCACGGCAACGCCGGCCCAGGCGGCCGAGGGCCCCACGAGCGTGGCGAGGGCGACGAACAGGGGCACCGCGATGCGTGTTCCGATCATTTCCTCATTTAAGGCCGCTGCGCCCGGCTTGATCCGGCATTCCGCACATCCCGACCGTTAGGACGAGGGGTTCGCTGCGTGACGACCGGACTCGCCGAGGCGGTCAGTGCCCGCCGGCGAGGGCCTCGCCCAACGGGGTGCGGGTGTGCAGGACCCGGGCGCCGGCGCGGCGGCTCTCCACCAGGCCGGCGTCGCGCAGCACCGTCAGGTGGTGTGACGCGGTCGAGGCAGCCAGGCCGGTGAGCTGGGCGCACTCGGAGGTCGACAGCGGCTGCTGAAGTTCCAGGACGAGGCGGGCGCGGGCCGCGCCGAGCAGCGCGGAGAGCGCTTCTAGCACGTCCGACACGGGGCGGTGCCAGGTCTCGGAGATCCCGTGGGCCGGGTAGAAGATCGTCGGCTGGGTGGGCGGCTCGTCCAGCACGGCGCAGTCGCGCGTGGACATCACCGTGGGGACCAGCACCAGCCCGGTGCCGCCGCAGTCGACCGTCGCCTCGTAGTGCCGCATCCGGACCCGGACCGCGTCGTCGTGCCAGGTCACCATCGAGTGCAGGGTGGCGATCATCTCGGCCAGGCCGGCGTCGCTGATGCGCCGGGCCCGCACCGCGATGTCGGCGCGCAGCAGGCGCAGCATCTGCGGCCACACCGGCGCCAGCAACGTCTCCCACGCCTCTTCCCAGGCCGCGACGATCACCTTGCGCGCCCGGTCCGGGTCGGCGATCAGCTCCCTGATCTCCTGCTGCCGGGTGCCGCTCGACCGGGCCACCATCTTTCCCAGGTCGAGCCGCACCTGCTCGTCCGGCACGTGGCGCAGGCGCTCCAGCTCCTCCTCGGGCGTCATGTCGCCGGACGGGGCGGAGGTGAGGAAGTCGGGCAGATAACCCTCGACCCCGCTGATCACCGCCAGCAGGCGGAACGCCTCGCCCAGCGGCCGGCCCCGCAGGGTGCGGAACCAGCCCCAGTGCAGCGGCGCGACCTGAGGGCGCAGCACGACGCGCACCGCATGGATCAGCTCGTGGCCCGGGGAGATCCCGAACCGGACCGCCGAGAGGTCGGTCGAATTCAGCCGGAACTCCACGACCTTTCGATCCACGTCGAAAGCCTAGTCGGCACGGCGCTCGCCGTCGGAAGGTGGAGCCGCCGGCGCTCTGCTCGACCATCCGACCGCGACAGAACAGGAACCGTCCCATGGCGCAGTACTTCCTGACCATCCCGCACGACACGGCCGAGGAGCCGACGATGGCGTCGATGCAGGAGATGGACCCGGCCGAACTCGAGGCGATGATGGCCGCCGTCGGCCGCGTCAACACGGCGATGCACGAGGCCGGCGCTCTCGTCCACGCCGGCGGTCTGCACCCACCGTCGACCGCGATCACCGTCGACGCCTCCGGCGGCGAGCCGAAGCGCGTTCCCGGCCCGTTCGTGGACGCGAAGGAGTACGTCGGCGGTTTCTGGATCATCAACGCGCCGGATCAGGAAGCCGCCCTGCACTGGGCTGAGCAGTGCTCGGCCGCCACCGGGTCGCGCATCGAGGTCCGCGCGCTGCAGGAAGCTCCCGAGTGACGCCGTCCCGGTGAGGACGGTGGCCTGTCCGGCGTCGCCGCCGGGCAGGCCATCTCCGGTTCCGGCAGAACTGTCAGAGGTCGCTGCTACCTTCGCCCCTCTGATCGGTACGGGACCCGAGGTGGCGCTGCGGCCGTTGACGACGCTGACCTGGACCATCCTGCGTCTCGGCTGACGGGCCGCCCGGTCAGACCCGCTGGAGCTCGGCCTCCGGCGCTGCGGGCTGGGGCGCCGGCCTGCCGCGGAGACGGTGACGCAGGTTGACCACAACCGACCTGAGCAGCACCGCGGGCGTGGCCAGAGTGCTCGGGTGGGTGCGCATGAACGCGACGTCGTTGAACTTCGTCGCGATCGTGAGGTCCACCGTGGACGCCGCGATCACCTGGTTGATCAGGGCGCGCTGCACCCGTACGGATGCCGGGGGTTTGGCGGTCTCCAACCGCTGCGCGTCACCGGAGGTGGAGAGGTCCCATGCCGCATCGACCACGACCTTCTGCAGTTGGAAGAAGTGCGTGGCCGGCTGCGCCGGATCGGAGGTCGCCGACAGGTATTCGGCGAGGCAGGAGGCGTGCAGCGCGGCCGACGACATGCCCTGGCCGTAAACCGGGTTGAACGATGCGACCGCGTCGCCGACGCTGACCAGCCTGCCCGGCAGCCGGGTCAGCCGGTCGAAGCGGCGGCGCCGAGCGTCCGTCTGCCGGTAGACCCGGACGTCGCCGGCCGGTTCCTCCCGGGCGATCTCCTGGAAGAGCGGAGGCAGGTCCTCGCAGCGGGCGAGGAAGTCGCCCAGGTCCGGCAGCAGCCGGTCCTCGCCATAGGTGGTGAGCATGAGCATCCACTGCATGTCCTCGATGGCGGTGACCGCTGCCTGCGTCTTCTTCCGGTAGTGCGGTGAGAAGCGCGAGATCGCGGCGCCGATCGGCGGATCCTGGTGTGCCCGCCGGAAGTACGCGGTCGCGTAGTTGACGTCGATGCGCATGCGTTCGAGTTCCGGCCGTTCCCAGCCGTCGGCGTCCAGCCAGTCGGAGAGCCGGCTCGCCCGGCCCATGGCGTCGACCACGAAGTCGGCCGGGATCTCCTGGTCATCGATGCGGACCGCGGTGACCTGGCCGTCGCGATAGCCGAGGCCGGTGGCGATGCCGCGGACCGAGCGGACGTTGCCGAGCGCCAGGGTGCGGTGGCGCAGCAGCGTCTCCAGGAAGGTGCGGCTCTCGCTCAGCAGGACCGCGTTGGGGGTCTGCACCGCGCGCACGTCGTCGGCCCATGCCTGGACCTGGTGCCCGAGCGACAGCACCGCGCCCAGGCTGACCGCCTCCTCGGTGAACCCGGGGAACAGGCGCTCGATCTGCGCGCGCCCGCCCGGCAGCAAGGTGTGCACCTGGAACTGCTGCGGAACTCCACGCCGCCCGCCCGCGGCGTCCCTACCCACGTCGTCGCGTTCGACCACGATGACCTCGGCGGCGTGGTCGGCCAGCACGCGGGCCGCGAGCAGCCCGGCGACGCTGCCGCCGAGCACGATCGCGCGCCGCAGCGGCCTGGTCCCGGCCTCGGGTGGCCGGGTGCTGCTCAGCCGTTCGAACACGTCGGCTGGACGGTGACTCACTTCGTTTTCCTCCCCCGGTCGCGGTGTCGCCAGCGGAAGGCATGCAGCTACTGGCGGACATCGCTGTTGTCGCCCGAGATGAGTGCGGCCGCGCGCTCGAACGACGAATCGTGAGCATGGCGCCGGCTCGGGCTATGGCAAGCCTCCATGGTGGCCGCCGCACCCGGAAGTTCGGCCACAGTGTCCGAAGTCCGATTCGGGCGATGCGCGACGAAGATCCGGATGATCACGGTGTCCGGGCGCGCTTGCGGCCGTATTGGGCGAGGGCGCGGAAGGCCGCCTTCGGCGTCCAGGAGCCATCGGGAAGCACGCGTACGATCCCGCGCGCGGCCAGGTCGAAGTCGCGCTCCGGGTCGCCGGTCGTCGGCAGGTGCCGGTTCGCGAAGGTGTAGACGAACGCCGCCTCGACACCACCGGCCTCGTAGTCGTGCAGCAGGTCGATCAGGTAGCGGGCCTGGCCTTCTTCGTCGCGCTCCAGCACTGCGGTGAGCCGGGCGGCGCGGCCGTGCTCGTCGTACGTGACCGGCTCCCCCGCGCCCGCGACGTCGGCCGCGCCGCGGTAGGTGCAGCAGCCGAACTCGGTCGCGGCGTACGGCTTGCCCTGCGACACCGCAGCCGCCAGGGACCGCGGGAAGTCGGCGGCGTTGGTCGCGTCGCGGTATCCGGCGTCGCTGGCGATGACGTCGAACGGCGCCCAGTCCACCGCCTCCAGCGGGATCGACGCGTATCCGACCGGGCCGCCGAACCGCTCCCGCACCGCGGGCACCGCCTCAGCGAGGAAGTCGCGCACCGCGGCCTGCGCGGCGGGAACCACCTCGCGCATCCGCATCGGGTCGGTGAACAGCGCCATCCGCTCGGTCAGGTCGCGGCCGGGCAGGAAGCCGTCGGTGAACATGGCGATCTCGGAGCCGGTGAGATAGACGACGCTCACCCCGCCCCGGCGGATGCGTTCGGCGCGTTCGGCGCCGTCGAGCACGAACGCCAGGAGCTCGGCGCGGTCGAGCCCGTTGGTGAACGGGCAGTACCAGACCTCGAGCCCGGCGTCGGCGGCGATCCGCGCGGCCAGTTCGAGCCGGTCCTGGATGCCGCCGGTGATGCGGACGGCGTCGCAGTGCAGCTCGTCGCGGATGACACGCATGTCGCGCCGCACAGTTTCCGGGTCGAACGGCTCGTGGGTCGTGGACCCCGCGCTCACGAACCCGGTGTCGTAGTTCATGCCGAAGACGCGCATTGGATGGCTCCCCTCCCATATAGGGTACGCGGCGTACCTTATAAGATACGGAAGTGACCACGAGACGCCGGGGCGAGGAACTGGAACGGGCGATCCTTCGGGCGGCGGCGGAGGAACTGCGCGAGTCCGGCTACGCGGGGATGACCATGGATCGGGTCGCCGCGCGGGCCGGGACCAACAAGAACGCCATCTACCGCCGGTGGCCGCACCGGGCGGCGCTGGGCGTCGCGGCCTACCGTCACCTGTCCGACGAGGCGCTGCCGCACCCGGACACCGGAACCCTGCGGGGCGACGCGCTGGAGATGCTGCGGCGGGCCAACGAGACGTGGTCCTCGCCGTACGGGGTGATCCTGCGCGGCCTGCTCGCCGCCGCCGCCGACGATCCGCACCTGCTCGCGCTCATGCGCGAGCGCTCCGGCGCGGACAGCATGGACCGTGCCTGGCTGGCCATGCTGGACCGGGCCGCGGCCCGCGGCGAGGCGCCGGCGACGGCCGTGCGTCCGCGCGTCGCGACCACGCCGATGATGCTGCTGCGCGCCGAGTACGCGATGCGCGGCATCCCCTCGGTCCCCGATCAGGTGCTGGTCGAGATCGTGGACGAGGTGTTCCTGCCGCTCGTCCGCGGCCGCTGATCAGACGGGCCGGCAGAGCAGAGCATCCGGGGTACGCGACGACAGGAACCGGCCCGTCCACGCGATCCCGGCGGCGTACTCGTCGTCGGCGCACTGGCCCTTGTAGCGACCATTGGCGAAGTCACCGCCGGGCCCGCCCGCGGGACGGTTGTCGCCGCGGTCGAACCACACGGTCCGGCCCGGGTCGGTCGCGGCCGCCCCGGCGGCGGCGCACAGGGCGCTCGACACGGCGGCGCCCCGCACCGCGTAGCCGACCAGCACCGAGGACGCCGGGCACTGCAGCTTGGTCCAGCCGGGCGCCCAGTCCCGGGAGACGTGCCGCTCGTCGGTCACCACCTGGTACGCGCTCCACGTGATCGCCCCGGCGACGTCGGTGCACAGGCCCCGGTTGCCGGTGTGACTCAGCCCGATCAGGCGCTGCCCGTCCGGGCACGCGGCCTTGCGGGCGCCGCGGTCCCAGTCGGGCTGGGCGCGCATCCGTGACGACGCGATGAAGTCGCCGTGGTCGGGGCTGAGCATCGATCGGGACGGGACCGGCGCCACGTACCCCTGCCGGGCCGTTGTGGTGACCAGCCGCCGCCACGCGGCGGAGCGCCAGTCCTCGCCGTCCAGCAGGCCGGACCGCCGCCCGGCGGCGTCGAAGAAGAGCAGCCCCCACTCGTTGCCGCTCTCCGCCCAGCCGACCACCGGCCAGTAGGCGAAGTCGGCGTCGGCCCGGACCAGCAGGTCGACGAAGTTCTCGAACCAGGCGCGCTGTCTGCTGCCGGGCGCGGCGTCGGCGGCCACCCCGAACTCGCTGATCCACACCGGCGCGGTGAAGTGGTTGCCGGGCTCGCCGGCGACGAACAGCGCGTCCCGATTGACGACGGCGGCCAGGTCCGCCGGGCTCAGGTCGCGGTATCGGGGGTCGGTGGTCTCCCCCGTCCCGGTGGCGCCGCTGTGGTTCGGGCCGGTGTAGTCGTAGAAGTGCGCCGAGTAGACGAGCTTTCCGGACCGCACCAGGGTGTGCGACAGGGTGCGGACCGGCCGCAGGGTGGGCCGCTCGTGCGGGAAGCCGTCCACCGGGATCCCGGTCCAGTTGATGCCCTCGACGATGATCAGCAGGTGGGGGTTGGCCTCGGCCAGGATCCGGTCGCCGGCCCGCTGGGCGGCGGCGAACCAGTCGTGGGCGTTGCCCCAGCCCCAGTTCGGGTCGTCCAGGACCGTGCGGCGCACCTCGTTGTAGAGGTCGGCGCCGACCACCCGCGGGTCGTCGCGGTAACGGCGGGCCATGAACAGCCAGTCGTCCTCCCACTGCTGGGCGCTCTGCGAGGTGTTCCACCGCTCGTTGCCGTCGACCGCGCAGCACCAGCGGGTGGTGTTCGTGTGGTTGTTCAGGATCACCGCCAGGCCGGCGCCGGTGAGAGCGGCGACCACCCGGTCGTACACCTGCAGCGGGGTGAGCCCGCGCAGCTGCCGGTTGGCGGCCACGGCGGCGTCGGTGACCGGCCGGGCGTCGCGCAGCATCTCGTTCGAGAACGGCAGGCGCACGCTGTTGAGCCCCAGCTCCCGGAACCCGGCGACGATCGCGTCGACCGGCGCCCGGTCGAGCCCGAGCGGGATCCGCCCGGAGTTCTCCCCGGCGTGGTGGCTGGCGTTGTCGGCGGCGTCACCGGACCCGTTCCACGTGCCGCTCGCGCCGTGCCAGTTGCCGGAGCGCAGTTTGAAGCGCTGCCCGTCCGCGTCGACGATGTAACGCCCGCGGGTCGACAGCGGCCCGGCCCATCCGGCGTCCGGCGCCGCGGCGGAGGCCGCTCCGGCGCCGGGCAGCAGGCCGGCCAGCACCACGAATCCCAGAAACAGACGTACGGCCAGCCGCACCGCGACCACCCACCTTCGTCGACGGGCCCGTGATCACATTGAAGTGCATCACCGGCTCGCGCGACAACGACCGGCAGGACCGGATCTAACCCGCCGCTGCCATGGCTGCGTCCTGGTTCGACTTGCGCAGGGCCGGCCCGACGGGTCCGCTGAGCTCGGTGAGCTCCTTGATGCGCCGCTTGTGGACGCGCCGCGCCTTTCGGTCCAGGACCAGGCTGAGCCCGCCGGCGGCGACGACGGCCACGAGCGCGGCATCGGCGGGGGTGACCCGGCCGAGCGGGCTCCGCAGGGCGCCGCTGACCCGGCCGAGCAGTTCCTTGCGGACCCGGGGGTCGCGGACCGTCACCCTGGTCGTGGGGAACAGCCCGAGGATCCGGTGCGGCTGAACGCGGATCCAGCCGCCGTCGCTGAGCTGCTCGCGCACCGTGCTGACCGTGACGCGCTGCCGCCGGTCGATCCAGAACTGCCACTTGCGCGGCCTGGAGCCGGAAATCTCCTCCAGCAGCGCGTCGAGGACGGGATCGTTGCAGGGGTGCCGGACGTCGACGGTCGCGCGGCCACGCTCGTCGGTGAGGTGGCCGCGGACGTAGAGGTCGGCGAGGACCGCGGCGCGGAGCATGGCGCCGAAGTTGGTGCCCACGCCGGCCCGGCCCTTCTCGGGGTGACAGGCCAACAGGAAGACGCGTTGAGGAAGGCTGCCGGGAACGTCCATGTCAGTCCTCTTCCGGTTCCGGCTCGGGTGTGGCGGAGGGTCTGCCGCGGCCGCGCATCCGGCCGACTCCACCGGGGAGACGGCCGGCGTCGGCCAGGGCCTTGCGCAGGAGGAACTCGATCTGCGCGTTCGTGCTGCGAAGCTCGTCGGCGGCCCAGCGCGCGAGTGCGTCGTGCACGGCGGGATCGAGCCGGAGGAGAAGCTTCTTCCGTTCGACAGCCATGGTGGCTAGGAGTAGAGCGTGCCCGCGTTGACCACGGGCTGGGCGTCCCGATCGCCGCACAGGACCACCAGCAGGTTGCTGACCATCGCCGCCTTGCGCTCCTCGTCGAGGTCGACGACGTCGTTCTCGGCGAGGCGGAGCAGGGCCATCTCCACCATGCCGACCGCGCCCTCGACGATCCGGGTGCGGGCAGCGACGATGGCGTTGGCCTGCTGCCGGCGGAGCATGGCGTGGGCGATCTCGGGTGAGTAGGCGAGGCGGGTCAGCCGGGACTCGATGATCTTCACCCCGGCGGCGGCGACGCGCACGCCGATCTCCTCCGACAGCCGGGCGGTGATCTCGTCGGCGTTGTCGCGCAGGGACATCAGAGCGGTGTCGTGCGAGTCGTAGGAGTAGCTGTTGGCGATGTGCCGCACGGCGGTCTCGGTCTGGATGGCGACGAACTCGATGAAGTCGTCGACCTCGAAGACGGCGCGGGCGGTGTCCTCGACCTGCCAGACGACGACGGCGGCGATCTCGATGGGGTTGCCGTCCGCGTCGTTGACCTTGAGCACGTCGGTCTCGTGGTTGCGGATCCGGGTGGAGATCTTGCGCCGAGCGGTCAGCGGGTTGACCCAGCGGAGCCCGTCGGTGCGCACGGTCCCGGTGTAACGCCCGAGGAGCTGAAGGACGCGTGCCTCACCGGGCGCGACCGGGGTGAGACCGGCCAGGGCGATCAGCGAACCCAGCAGGAGCAGCACGCTGACGACGATGAGGGTGACGACGACCGCGGCGCTGTCCTGCTGCACGCCGATCACGAAGACGGCGATGCTGAGCAGTGCCACCAGCACGGACACGATGAGGACCGGCCAGCCCGAGACACCCCGGGCGATGCGCTCGCGGACCTGCGGGGCGGGTAGGTCGAGGTGTTCCGTCATGCAAGGCTCCCTGTCATCGGCGATGGCTAAAGACTAGCAATGTGATATCACTTTTTCAAGCGCGCTCACCTCGCCGGGAAGCGCGCTCACCTCGCCAGGAAGTGCCAGCCGAGCCAGAGCCAGGCGCCGAGGAGGACCACGCGGGCGACGCGGAAGCGCAGCGCCGCCGCCAGGGTCGCCGGCAGTGGGCGGACACGCGAGCCGGGCCGCCGGGCGTACCGGTCGGTGGCGATCACCAAGACCAGGATCGCGGCGAAACCGGCGATGATGGCCGTTCGCGGCGTCACCGGGTCACCAGCCAGAGGCCGCCGCCGAGCCAGAGCAGATAGCCGAGCACCCGGCCCGGATAGGTGCTCAGCAGCGGATCCGCGAGCGTGCTCAGCGTGGGGTGCGCGGCGTCGTCCGGGCCGAGCCAGACACCCAGTTCAAAAGCCACGGCCAGCGCGGCCGCTCCGAGCCAGACGGCCGCCGAGCGACCACCGGCCGGCTCGGCGCGGCGCGGCCGGCGCCACACGCCGATCAGGACCAACGGCAGACCCGCGAGGAGTACGGCGACGAGCGCCGAACCGGTCAGTGGGCGGCACAGGGCGGCCACCAGGGCATAGGCGACGACGGCGGCGGCGACCGCGGCACGTCGCCGCGCGGAGTGACGGACCGGGTCCATCCCGGGATTGTCGCCCGGCCGTTTGACCCGCACCGGCTGCGGTATTTCCCGACCTGTAACGGCCGGCTCTCACCCGTCGGAGGCAGTCCCGCCATGGAGATCGTTCTCGACACCGACATCGGCAGCGACGTCGACGACCTGCTCGCTCTCGCCATGCTGCTCGGCTCGCCGGAGTGGACGGTGACGGCAGTGTCCACCGTCTACGGCGACACGCTGCTGCGGGCTCGGATGGTGCACCGGGCGTACCGGCTCGCGCGCCGCCCGGCGCCGCCGATCGCGGCCGGAGCGCGCGAGGCGCACTCCGGGCGGCCGGTCTGGTGGGCCGGCCACGAGGGCAAGCTCATGCCGGACCTGGCCGGCGAGCAGGTCGACACGAGCCTGGACGCCACGTCGATGCTGCGCGACGGTACGACGGTCGCCGCGATCGGGCCGCTGACCAACGTGGCCGACGCGCTCGCCGGACCGCACCGCATCGAGCGGCTGGTCATCATGGGCGGGAACTTCACCGCGGGCGAACCGGAACACAACATCAAGTGCGACGTGACGGCGGCGCGGACGGTCTTCGACGCGGGCGTGCCGGCTCTCGTCACCGGCATCGACCAGACCGAACGCGTCGTGCTCGACGACGACTCGATCACGGCCGTGCGCTCCTGCGGGGCGCTGGGCGAGTTGCTGGCCGCGGAGATCCGGCAGTTCCGCACGTGGCTCGGGCGGCCGGACAGCCCGCACGACGCGGTCGCCGTGCTGGCGGCGACGCGGCCGGAGCTGTTCACGACCGTACCCGGCTGGATCCGGGTGGACTCCGAAGGAGTCACCACGCTGGAACCGCAGGCGGGCGGACCGCACCGGGTGGTCGTCGACCTCGACGCGCCGGCGGTGCTGCGCGAGATCGTCAGCCGCGTGTGCCGGGCGGCCACGGTCGAGGCCGATCGCTGAATCGCCGCTCGGCCACGCCGTCGCGCCGGCCAGGACCCGGACGACCCGGCCGGCCGCGGCTCGCACCCGCGCCACCGGATCTTCGGCCACGACGCTCGCGGCGGCCGTCTACGCTGCCTGCCGTACCGACGGGAACGGGGGCGGCATGGTCCGGGGCTGGCACGACTGGTTCGGCACGATCACCGGCGTCGTACTGATCACGATCGTCGTGCTGCCGCTGGCCGCGCTGGTGGTGTGGGTGCTGGCGCGCCGGCGGATCGCCGGCGGCGAGACGCCGGCGTGGGCGTGGCGGCGGTCCCTGGCCGAGGTCGGCATCGTCTACGGGACCGTGCCGTGGGTGTGGATGATCCTGCTGCCGGGTGCGGAGGCCCGCGTGAGCCTGGTGCCGCTGCGGGACCTGTTCACGGTTCTCGCCGCCGGCCCGCTGACGGTGGTCGGACAGGTGGGCGGCAACCTGCTGGTCTTCGCGGCGCTGGGGTTCTTCGCCCCGATGCGGTTCGCGGCGCTGGCGTCGGTGCCGCGCATCCTGGCGCTTGCGGCCGGCTGCTCGGCCTTCGTCGAGGCAGCGCAGTACGTCCTGCGACTGGACCGGGTTTCCTCGATCGACGACGTACTGATCAACGCAGCCGGCGCCGCCCTGGCGGCGCTGGCGTCGCGCCGCTGGTGGCGTGAGCCGGATATTCGATGGAGTCGCCCGGCGGAGCGCTGTTAGCGTCGGCCTCGCGTTTCTGGTCGCCGGACAAGGACGGGCCGTTGTACATCTGCTGAGACATTCCACTGCGCCGAGCTAGCGGCTCGGCGCACGGACCTCCCCGCATGAGCCAAGCGAGTGCGGCGCGCCGTCGTGACACCCGGCCCGCCCCTCGCTGCTGCGTCATGCGCGGAATCTTTCCGCGGAGCGTGGTCTCCGCACGGAAATGTCGCAGCAGATCGGTTTCCATCAGTGACGAATACGCAGTGGGTGGTGTGCCCGACCGGGGTGCCGCTCATCCGTCGCCGCTGCCTGCGCTGCAGGTCGGCGCGGTATCAGACCCACGGGAAGTTCCGGGTCAACGCCAATCACAAACTCCTGGACGTGTGGCTTCTGGCGCTCTGCGCCGGATGCGGGGAGACCATCAAATTGACCGTCCTGGAACGGGTCAATGTTCGCGCCATCGATTCATCGATGCTGGACCGGTTCCACGACAACGACATCACCCTCGCGGCGACATTGCTGGGAGATCCGGGCCTGTTGCGCCGGAACGGTGTCGCGCTCGACTGGGACGGTGCATGGGACCTCCGGAGTACGGATATGCCGGACACCGGAGTCATTGACATATCGGTTCGCTTCATTCAGCCGATTCCGGTTCGACTGACCCGATTGCTGGCCGCCGGATTGGGGATCTCGCGGTCGCAGGTGCTCCGGCTGGTCACCGACGGCAACCTGTCGTCGGCGCGGCGCCTCACCGGGACATCGTCCAGCGATTTCAGCTTCACCCTCCGCCGGTAGGGCTGAGCCGGCGGGGACGGCGGTCGAGGCTGCCGCCCCCGCCGGTAGCGTGTGCCGCCATGATCGCGCTCAACCGCCTCGCGCCTGGCGCTGCTCAGCTCTCGTCGTTGGCGCTGGCGGCGGCGTCCGCGGCGATCTGGGCGGTCGGCGTGACCGTGCTTCAGCCGTTGAGCGAGAACATCGACCCCGGGCTTATGGTCGAAGACCACCGGTACTGGACGCGGGAGCTGCGTTTCGGTGCGCTGATGGCGCTGGTGCTCGTACTCATCGTGCTTGCCCGTGGTGGGCGCCGGGCGACCGGCGCCGTGCTGGCCGGTGGCTGCGCCTGGCTCGCGGCCGATGTGGTCCTGGACCGAATGGACCACGTCTCCGGGACTGCCCAGCTCGCGATCGGCGCGGCCGCGGTGGCGCTGCTCTGCGGTGCCGCCGCGAGCGCCACCCCGGTCTGCGGTGCCGCCGCGAGCGCCGCCCGGGCCGAACCTCGGCCTGATGCGCTGCTCACGGTGGCGACCATCGCCGCTGTCGGGTCTGGCTTGGCGACTCTCACGGATTCGCCGACCGGCACCGAACCCGAGCTCCGCGCGGGCAGCGCGGTGGTCGGCTCCCTGCTGGCGCTGGTCGCCGTCCTCGCCGCGGCGCAGGCGGCCGGACCGGTCAGCCGGTCGCGCGCTCGCACCGTGATCCCAGCCGGTGTTCTGGCCGCAGCCGTGCCGTTACTGCTGCGCTACGCGTCTCCGCGAGTGTCTGGCGGCGTGTTCCTCGCCGTTTTCGCGTTCACAGTGCTGCTCGTGGTCATCGTCGTCGCGCTGGCCAGGCCCCAGCCTCGTTCGCAGTGGCGCTGTCCGGCTGCGGCGGTGATTGCCACAGGTGCGCTGACGGTGATGTTCCCACCGCTGATGATCTTCAGCGCGCTCCTGCAGACGGGCGAGCCGTTCACCGCGCTGGCCGGCAATCCACCGGTCGACGAAGCCGAGGTGGACGCCTTGGTCGTCCTTCTGGCGGTACCGATCGGGCTTGTTCTCGGCTCCGTGCTGCGAGGCTTCACGCGGTGACCTGACTCACGTATGTCACAGGAATCGAGTTCCCGGTGTCTCGTGCTCGAAGCCGAACAACGGAGGGGACACGATGTCTGGGAAGACTGCGGTAGTGGTGGTCGGCGGCGGTTACGCGGGGGTGATGGCCGCCAACCGTCTGACGCAGCGCGACGACGTCACCGTCACGCTGATCAACCCGCGTCCGGCGTTCGTCGCGCGGCTGCGCCTGCACCAGCTGGTCGGTGGATCTCATAAGGCGGTGTACGACTACCGGGAGGTCCTGGCCGAGCCGGTTCTCCTGGTGGTCGACTCCGTGACCAGCATCGACGCGGCCGCACGGACGGTGACACCAGCCGGCGGCGAGCCGATCCGCTACGACTACCTGATCTACGCGGTGGGCAGCGCGGACACCGAACGGCGGGTGCCCGGAGCGGCCGAGTTCGCCCACCCGATCGCCACCCTGGAAGCAGCGCAGCGGCTGCGGGCTGTTGTCGACGCTGCCCCTTCGACCGCTCAGCTGACTGTGGTGGGGGCCGGTCCGACCGGTATCGAGACCGCCGCGGAACTGGCCGAGCAGGGACGCCGGGTGACGCTGGTCTGCGGTGGGGTGCTCGGCCCGTACCTGCATGAGCGTGCCCGCCGCACCGCCGCCAAGCGCCTGGCCAAGCTGGGGGTTTCGGTGATCGACGGGCCCGGCACGAAGGTCGCCGAGGTCACCGGCGCGTCGGTGCGGCTTGCCGGCGGCCGGGAGTTGCCCAGCGACATCACCGTCTGGACCGCCGGCTTCGGGGTGCCGGACCTGGCCGCGCGCAGCGGCCTGCGCACCGATGCCGCCGGGCGGCTGCTCACCGACGAGACGCTGACCAGCGTCGACGACGATCGGATTGTCGCGGCCGGTGACGCGTCGGCGCCGTCGGATCTGCCGTTGCGGATGAGCGCGTATGCCGCGGGTTGCCTGGGCGCGCACGCCGCTGACACGGTGCTCCACCGAATCGCCGGCACGCCGGCCGAGCCGGTGAGTGTGCTGTTCACGGCGATGTGCGTCAGCTTGGGGCGGCACGCGGGCATCTACCAGGTCGCGCACAAGGACGACAGCGCGATGAGGCTGTACTTCAGCGGCTGGGCGGGTGCGAAGCTCAAGGAGATGTCCTGCCAGTTCAGCGTGAAGCACCTGGTGGCCGAGGCTCGCAAGCCCGGCTCACACCGCTGGTTGAAGAACGACACCCGGCAGAAGGTACTGGCGGCGCGATGAGCGACGAAGCCACGGAGGCGTTCCTCGCCCACCGGAATCTGCTGTTCACCGTCGCTTACGAGATGCTCGGCTCGGCGGCTGACGCCGAGGATGTGCTGCAGGAGGCCTGGCTGCGCTGGGTCAGGGTCGATATGGCGCGGGTCTGCGACCCGCGCGCCTATCTGGTGCGGATCACCACACGGCAGTCACTCAACCGGTTGCGCACTCTTCAAAGGCGCAAGGAGTCGTACGTGGGGCCGTGGCTGCCGGAGCCGCTGCTGACCGCGCCGGATGTGGCCGAGGATGTGGAGCTGGCCGAGAGTATGTCGATGGCGTTGATGCTGGTCCTGGAGACGTTGTCGCCGACGGAGCGGGCCGTGTTCGTGCTGCGGGAGGCGTTCGGGATCGGCTATGACGAGATCGCCGCGGCCGTGGAGAAGAGTCCGGCGACGGTCCGGCAGATCGCTCATCGTGCGCGCCGGCATGTGGATGCCCGGCGGCCGCGGCAGGTGGTTTCGGCGGCGGAGACCCGCGTGGTGGTGGAGGCGTTCCGGAGGGCGCTGGAATCTCGGGATGTACGGGGTTTGGTCGACGTGCTCGCCAGCGAGGTGGTCGCCATCAGTGATGGGGGCGGCATACGGCAGGCGTCACCGCGGGCGATCGTCGGCGCCGAGAAGGTGGCGCGGTTCATGGTTGGAGGGCTTGGTAAGGCGGACAGCCGACATGTCATCACGCTTGAGACGAAGGTGGTGAATGGGGGTCCGGCACTGGTTCTACGTGTAGATGGAGTGGTGGATGGGGCCTTGACAGTCCGGGTGCAAGATGGTCATATCGCCGATCTCTACTACGTGCGCAATCCGGACAAGTTGCGCCACGTTACTGCGGAGAGCCCGCTTACTCTGCGCTGAGCATTTCGGATGGTCGACAGGGCTTCGCGGACTATGTCGGCTCTCTGCTGGCCCTGCGCCGTATGACCGCCTGACGAAGGTCAGCCGGGGGCCGGCACGCCGGCCCCCTTGGCTGAATCTTCACACGGGGTTACGAGGGATACGGTTCCAGTATCTGGGCGGTCCCGGCGGAATTACGAACTCCTGCGGTAGGCGACCTTGGTCCCACAGCTTGTCCAGAAGCTCGTAGAACTCATCCGGATTCAGAGCGCCCAGCTCGGTACGCGTGCAGTCAGCCAATGGATCCGTGAAAGTCAACCCTTTCCTCAGAGCGCCGGTTGATCCCGTTCTACGCCGACATGCCCTGCACCACGTTTCTACCATGACTGTGGGAATCGCGCGGCCTTTCGATCTAGTCATGTAGGCGCGAAGTGCAACCTTCCCACACGCCGGGCATTTCCGTTGCGACGTGGTTTCCGGGAAAGGCGGCAACTTCGCCATCTCCCGAAGATGATCAGGGCTGAAGTCTCGCACCTCCCATCACCTCCGACGTCGTCTGTTCTCGAACTTGTCTGCCATCATCTGACCGTATGCCTCGGCCTCAGATTCGGAGCCCTGTCTCTTCTCATATTTGAACGCGTGGTGATGGTAGATCTCGTGGAACACGGTTGCCACGCCCTCGCGCAGGTTGGGAAGCCCGGTACGGGAGATCATGATCAACGGCCGTCCGGTCTGGCCACGCATCGGCACTGGGTTTTTATCACCGATATGCGGGCTGGACCCGTGAAGCACAACCCCATCCTGCCTATTGAATAGAGTTGAAACGTATTCGATGTCGTAGTCCGAGAAAACTTGCATTCCGGCACGGCCGAGCTCCATCTTCAACGTCTTGAGACTAACTCCGCCAGACTGCTGTCCCCCCGACCTCGCCTGCGGATGAGTGTCACATGTCTCTAGCGGCGTCTGCACGTCAAGCGAGATGAAGCCGGGGTCGTTGTTGTGAACCAGGACCGGGTCGTTGCCGGCGATGACGAAGTAGGTGTGGATGTCGGCGACGGTGAGGTCGCGCATGACCTTCGAGCCGGTGAAGTTGCGGACAGCGGTGACGTATTGGAGCTGTCCGTCCGGGCCGACCAGGGTGGAGGTCCCTGGCTTGAGGTCGGCTGCGTTGACCCATTCGCCGGTGGTGGCGTCCCAGAAGGGGTGGTGTGCCGTGGTCTCGAGAACCGACGACTTGGTCGGTCCGCGGGTACTGCGGTCGCCCTTGCCCTCGTTGACGGTTCGCTTGGCTTCGGCGGCCGGCTTGTTCGAGACGGTGACGTCGGTCAGTTCGAGGTCGCGGTTGGAGTGCAGCAGGGTGACCTGACGGGTGCCCTGTTCACCGGTGACCGGGTCCTTGGCCATGACCTCGTCGCCGAGGTTGATCTCGGAGATCGGCCGGGTGGTGCCGTCGGCCATCAGCACCCGCGTCGACGGGTCGAAGCTGTGCACCGAGGGCGGCGGCGAGTACGGGCACGACCCTCCGCCCTCAGGTTCAGGGCGTTCCTCGGCCTCGCGCTCGCGGGTCTCCTGCCGCTCCTGCCGATCCTTGCGATCCTTACGTTCTTCCTTCTGCTTGGACGGTTTGGTGTCCTTCGGCTTGTCCTGCTGCTTCGGCTTCGGGTTCGCCTTCGGCTTCTGCGCCTGCTTGGACGGCTTCGGCTTCGGGTCGGCCTTCTGCTTGGCCTCGGCCTTGGCCTTCGCCTTCGGCTTCTTCTTTGTCGGTGGCTTCTTCTTCTTTTTCGGCGGCTTGGGCTTCTTCGGCTTCTTCTGCATGAGGTCCGTCAGGTGCTTCCGCGCCTGCTGGATCATGTTCTGCGCCGTGCGCATCGCGGTGCGTGCGCCGTCGACGATGCGTTGCCACATTCGGTAGCCGGCGAAGGCGTTCTGGACGGCGTTCCAGATCTGTTTGCCCATCTTGATGGCCTTGACGAAACCGACCGCACTACTGGCCAGATCCGCACAGTCCATCAGGCTGCCGCCGATGCAACCCACCAGCGCCGTGTAACCGATCAGGTCCAGCAGCAGACTGACACCGACCTGGAGCAGGATGTCGTACAGCGAGGTCTGGCTCTCGCGCTCGGCGCGGGCGTACTCCGCTTCCTGGCGGGCGATCTCGGCGCTGGCGGCCTGCATCCCGCGTTCGCGGGCCTCCATCGCCTGGTTGTACTGGGTGAGCTGGGCCTGGTACTTCTTCAGCGCGCAGGCGTAGTCGTACTCGCCACACTTACCGTCCACCGCGTTACCGGTGGTGTCGGTGTTGCCCAGCGGGTCACCCTCGGCGTAGGCGAACCGGTTGGCCGCACCCGAAGCCGGGGTGGGGCTGTTGGTCGCGGTGTCGCGGGTGTCGAAGGCGCCGGTCTCCGGGTCGTACCAGCGCGACCACATGTTGACCTTGCCGGTGCCCTGGTCGGTCCACTCCTGCTGATAACCCAGCTTGCCGACCATGCCGCCACTGGCGAGGATCTTGCCCCACGGGTCATAGGACACCGATCCGGTCAGTGTGGTGCCGGTCGAGGTGAACTCGCCGACCACATCGGTGTGGATGTCGGTCCACGCCAGCCGCTGGTTAGAGCCGGACTTGATACCGACCAGGTCGCTAGTGATGTCGCGGACGTAGGTGTTGGTGCCGTCGGCGGCCAGGTCGTTGCCCAGCCCGGTGTAGGCGAAGCCCGACTGGATGACCCGGCCCAGTCCGTCGTAGCTGTAGTTCGACTGGGATCCGGTCTTGGTGCCCTGCGAGATCACCTGGTTGAAGGCGTCGGTGACCGTGTTGGTCGTAACCCCGTTCGTCGTGCTCGACACCAACGTTCCCCGCGCCGAGTACTGGTAGCTCGTGCCCGACGAGTCGGACAGCAGCTGGTTGCGCTCGTCGTAGGTGAACGTCTTGGTACCGGCCTGCACCCGGTTACCGGACTTGTCGTAGGCGTACACCACCGGCGTGACGCCGTTGTCCCAGCCGGTCAGACGACCCGCGAAGTCGTACGTGTAGGAGTTCGTCGACGCCCCGTTGAAACCGGTGGTGGTCTTCTTCGTGAGATTGTCGTTGACGTTCCACTCGTAAGCGATCTTCGCGACACTGGCGCCGGCGGCGGTGGTCATCTCGTCGCTGGTCAGCTGGTGCAGGTCGTTGTAGCCGAAGGTGCGCTTATTGCCACCGGCGTACGAGATGGTCTTGAGCTGAGACAGGTCGTCGTAGCCGTAGGTCATGTCGACCCCGGCCGTGGTGTTGATCAGCGTGGAAAGTCGGCCCAGCCCGTCGTAGGTGTAGGCCGTCGCCCCCGCCGCGTCGGTGCGCTCGGTGAGCGCGCCGTCGGCGTTGTACTTGTACGACGAGTTGCCCGAGACACCGGTGATCGCGGTGACCAGGCCACGGTCGTCGTAGGTCACGGTGTTCTCGCCGGCGGCGCCGGTGAACGAGGTGATCCGGCCGGTCAGGTCGTAGTCGAACAGCCGGTCCTTGGTGACCGCCTGCGCGCCCGTGCCGGAACTCTTGGTGAGCCGGCCCATCTCGTCGTACTCCGAGGAGACCGACACCCCACCGGGCGAGTCCGCCCGGACCATCCGGCCGGCCGCGTCATACGACATGGTGAACGTACGGTCCGCGAGAGCGGGCGTCTTGGTGGTGGCCGGTTCGATCTGCGAGGCGACCAGGCCCCACGGGTTGTAGGTGGTGATGAACTTGTTACCCCGGCCGTCGGTGAACCGGGTCTGCTGACCCGCCAGGTCGTACCCGAAGGACGAGACGATCGCGTCCGAGCCGCTGATCGGCTCCTTCTGCGAGACCAACTGCCCAACAGCGTCGAACGAATACTCCCGCTTCACCCCCCGGGCGTCCGTCGACGAGATCGGGTTACCCGCCCGGTCGTACTCCTGCGACTGCGACCGCAGCAGCACGCCGGCAGCCGAATATTGGGCCGATCCGACTGTCCGACCAGCGAAGTCGTAGGTCGCCGTCGAGTAGGTGCCATCCGGAGCAGTTACCTTGATCGGGCGGCCGAGCGGGTCGTACGCGGTGATGCTGGTCTTGTTGTTCGCGTCGGTGATGCTGGTCTGCTCGCCGGCCCGGTTGTAGCCGAACTTGGTGATCACCCCAGCCGCCGACTTGACCTGAGTAGGCCATGGGCTGGCACCGTTGGTGCCGTAGGTGTACTCGGTGGTGTGGACCTGGCTGGTCTGCCGCACCGCCTGGCTGGTGGTGAGGGTGCGACCCAGGTAGTCGTAGGTGGCGCTGGCTACCGCCCCGTTGGGGTCGGTGTGCTTGAGCAGCTCCCCATTCGCGTTGTACTCGTACTGCGTGATCCCGGTGTCCGGCGCGATCACCTTGGTGGTGCGGCCGAACAGGTCGTACTCGTACGAGGTCTTCTTGTTCAGCGGGTCGGTGGTCGACTCGACCTGGCCCACCGCGTTGTACTCCGCGACCGTGACCGGCGTGATCGCCGTGTCCGAACCCGGCGGCGTGTACTTCGGCAGCTCCGTCTGCACGATCTGACCCACCGCGTCGTAGCGGGCGATCGTCGTGTTGCCGTTCGGATCCTGCTGATGCGTCGCCTCGCCGAAGGTGTTGTAACCCACCCGCGACACCGACACCGCACTGACCGGGTTGCCCTCACCGGTGACCGTGTTGACCGCCGGCGACGTGGTCCGCACCGTCCGGCCGACCTCATCGTTGGCCATCGTGGTGGTGTTGCCGTTCGGGTCCGTCACCGAAGTGACCGAACCGTCCTTCGTGAGGGTGTAGCTGGTCCGGGTCACCGTCGCGGTCGCCGCCGGCGCCGCACCCGAGAGCACCTGCCCGATCTCCGTGCTGGACAGCACCTTCTGGTACGCCTGCACATCATCGATCTGACCGGAGAAGAACCCACTGTCGACGTTCTGCGCACCGACCAACAGCCCGGTCGCCAGGTTGTTAAACGGCCGCGTCCCCGTCACCGACGCCGACTCCGTGCCACCGACGTAAATCTTCACCGCCCGGCTGCCCGGATCCACCGTGACCGCCAGGTGCGTCCACACCCCCGCCGTCGCCTTCACCGAAGTGGTCGCCGACTCCCACGACACGGTCCCGTCCGGGTTACGCACCGCCAACGTCGCCTGCCACGCATCAGAAGCCTTGTGGTACAGCAACTTCAGCGCCGAACTGCCGATGTCACCCGACATCGAGGCAACGAACCGGTCAGCGTCCTTGTTGTCCAGCTTCGCCCACGCGGCCAGCGTGTACGGGCGGCTGCTGTCCACCACCGGAAGGTTGGTCGCAATCGAACCGGCCGTGCCGTTGAACGACGCCGCACCGCCACGCTCGGTCGACCACGTCACCGGACCCGCCACCGCGCCCGGACCGTTACCGGCCGCGTCCACGGTCTTGGTGCCCGAACTCTGGTCCATCCGCCAGCGCAACACCGGCGTCAACCCGGACGAGTTGTACGTCGTCTGCGCCAACGCCCGCCCGAGCCGGTCGTACATCGTCTCCGAGAACCCGTACTGCGTCGACGCCTGCCGCACCGTCGTGGACAGCACCTCGTCATTGACCGAGTAGCTGTAATCCGTCGTCCGCGGGCTCTCCCCCGTCCAATACGGGTTCGACGGATCAAACGTCGCCGACGTGTTCCGCCCGGCATTGTCATAGTTGCGAGTGGTGATCGCCCCGTTGTTGTTCGTCCACTGGATCGTCTGATTACCGGCCGCGTCGTACTGATTCTTCTCCATCACGAACGACTGGCCCTTGCCGTCCAGACGCGTCACCGTCGACAGCAGATTGTTGTCCGTGTACGTGTACTCGGTCGTCCACCCCATCGCATCGGTCGTCGAGGCGAGACGACCAGCGTCGTCGTACGCCATCGACTGCACCCGCACCGCGTTCGCGTCACCGCGAGTCTTCTCCGCATACGTCGCCAGCTCGTTGCCCAGGCCGTCGTACTCGGTGCGCACCGCCGTGCCGTCCGGGTGGATCTCCCGGCTCACCCGGCCGTACGCGTCGTACTCGTACTCGGTCCGGTTGCCCAGCTGGTCAATCTCGAACTTGCGGCGGCCGAAATCGTCGTACTCATACGACACCGCACGACTCGCGTCACCACCGGTCGCGTCCGACACGCTCTCCGATGCCAGCAGGCCGTCTGCGGTGTAGGCCAGCATCGTGACCGGCGTGTGCACCGCACCGGTAACCGCGTTCGTCACCGCGGCGTCGGTGACCGTGACCACCCGGTCCAGCCGGTCGTGCGTGAACTTCCTGATGGTACGGCTGATCCCGCCCTCGATCTCGAGCTCTTCAACCGTGCGGCCGAGACCGTCGTACCGGTACTGGGTCACCGAGCCGGCCGGGTCGGTCACCTCGGCGATGTCACCGCTGGCGTTGTACAGGATCGTCTGCACCCCACCACCCGGCTTGACCACCCGCCACGGCAACCCCGCCGGCGGCGTCGCACCGGCATAACCACCCTGCGCGCTGCCGGTGGTGTACGCGATCGTCGTCACCCGGCCCAGCGGATCGGTCGCGCTGGTCCGGTTCCCCAGATCGTCATACGTGTACGTCGTCAGGTACGTGTTATCCGAAGCCGACGACGAACCCGGCCCCCGCTGCGTCATCAACCGGTCGTTCTTCGGGCTGTACGCCGGATTCTCGCTGGTCGCGTCCGGGAAGTAACTCGAATAGCTGGTCGAGCACAGATTCGCCGACCGATCCTGACAGTTCGTGATCGACACGACGTTGCCACGCACGTCATGCTCATTGATCACCATGTTGCCCAGCGGATCGGTGACCGTACGCAGATAACCCTTACTGCTGTACCCGTACCGCGTCGTCTTACCCCGCGGATCGACATCCGCGACCTTCCGCCCGTACATCAGGTCATAGAACGTCTCAGTCTTGTGCGGACCGTCGACGACGTACTTGATCTCTCCCGCATCGCCGCCGGTGGCGGCATTGCGGGACTTGAACTGGTACGACACCTGGCCCGCGTCCAGCTCGGAGCCGTAGAAGGCGACCTCGCCGATGCTGCCGTAGAAGTAGTTCATGCCAGCGACGCCGTAGCCTCCGCCGCCGACGTCGGTCCACGTCGAGGTGGCGTTGCCCGTGCCGATGTAGTAGTCAGGCTCGGTGGCGAGCGGGGTCAGGCCGGCGGTGCTCGCCGTCTGAACCTTGGCGCCGTCCACATAGAGCGTCTGCGCGGTGCCGGTGATGGTCAGCGCGACGTGGTGCCATTTGCCGTCGTTGACCGAGCCGCCGGCCAGGCCCCAGTCGAAGGCCTGCCCATACCGCTTCGCTTCGCAGACCTCCATGCCGAGGAGGGTTCCGTTCGGCCAGCGGCTGTCGTCGGACGGGCTCGGGGAGGGGGTCGGCTGCCCCGGCAGCTGGGGGATGATCCGGCCGAACAGCGGAAGCGACAGGCATCGCCCGGCGCTGGGGCTGCGGAGCCCGCCCATGGCTTCCGGCCGCCAGACCTGATTCGCGGCGCCGCTGCAGGTGTAGAGCTCGAGCACTGCGTCGTCGCCGGTGCCGGTGGCTTGGAGGCACTTGCCGTTGTTCGCCCGGACGGCGCCGCTCACGCGGTCACTGCCGACGGTCACACTCCAGTTCTGCAGGGCGGAGCCGTTACAGGCGACGTACTCGACCGGCGTGCCGTTGGCGGTACCGCCGTTGTCCGGCTGCAGGCACTTGTTCTCCGGGCCCCGCAGCGGACCGGTGGGCACGGCTGACGGGGCCATCGCACGTACCCCGCCATAGCTGTCGAGCCAGATCGTCGGCATGACATGCCGGCCGGTGCCCTGAGAGGCCAGGGACTCCCCGAGCAGCACGCCGGCTTCGCCGAGCTCGTCTGACTTGAACCACATCGACACCGACCGGGTGCCGGAGGGCAGCACGCCGGGAGGCAGATCCACGTACGATTGCGCGCCGTTGAACTCGCCCGCCGTGTGGGGTGAGCCGAACGGACCGGCCACACCGCCGAGCCCGACCGCGCTGTAGGTGGCGGTCGTGCCGTTGACCTGGTTCACCGCGTCGGTGGCGCCGGTCTCGGCCATCCGCCAGTAGTTCGTCGGTGCGCCGCTGAGCACCGCGCTCTGATGCACCTTCGCCGTCTTGGTGATCGTCGGCGCGGACGGCTTCCACACGGTGCCGTTGCCGTCGGTCAGCTGCTTCACCCGGCCGGTCGCCGTGTCGTAGGTGACCACCGCGGTCGCCTTCGCCGAAGGCCGCACCACGCGGGTGAGCTGGCTGATCGGCTCGCGGGCGGCCCACAGGGTGTCCACCAGCTGCTGGTTGACAGCGGTGTCGTAGTGCGCCACCTCGGCGATCGAGCCGGTGAAACCGTTCCTGGTTCCCTCGTTGCGAGTGTTGTTGGCGGTCGACTGGTTCGGCCAGCCACCACCGAGGTAGCCGTTACCGATGTACGAGGTGACCGCGGTCATGTCCTGCACCGTCACGCCGGACTCGGAGACGACCCGCTTGCCGTCGACGTACATCTCCTGGGTGTTGCCGGTGGACGACAACACCACGTGGTGCCAGTTGCCGTCGGCCACAACGGCCGGCGACTCCATCGGCGAGTAGTTGCGGGGCACGAACGACTGGTCGGCCCGGCGGTCCCGGCCGCAGGCCCAGATCTGCATGTCCTTGCCGGTCTCGCTGGCCAGACCGGTGCCCACCGAGTCCAGGCAGAGGCCCGCGCTCTCCCCCACGATCTTGCCGTCGGCCCGGACCTCCCACTTCTGGTTCGTCTGGCCGTTGCAGGTGTAGGTGATGACGTCGACGCCATTGGCGTAGCCGTCGCCCTGGGCGTCCAAGCACTTGACCGCGCCACCGGTGGTCACCCGCAGCTCGCGGGTGGAGGTGTAGGTCCACTGCTGGTTGGCCGCCGTCGAACAGGGCGCCAGCGCGAGCCGGACGCTGTTCTCCGCCGAGTTGCCCGGCACGGTGATGCACTGACCGGAGTTACCGGTCGCCATCAGCGTGCCGAGCACCGTGGTGGTGTTCGGCTTCGGCGCCTTCGGGAAGGTACCCATCAGCTTGCCGTTGGCGCCGATGTACAGCGTCGGGTTGTACGCGCCGATCGTCGTCGCCGCGGTCGAGCTCGTCGCCTCCCAGGACGAGCCGTACAGCACACCGTCACCGCTGCCGGTGGGCGCCTTGAACCACATGCTGATCGCCTGGTTGCTGGCGTCACCGTCCAGGTTCGCCGGCACCCGTACCTGTGAGGTGGAGGTGGCACCGGTGCCGCCGGCGAAGCCGGCCGCGGTGGCCGTCGATCCGGACAGCGGGCCGGGCTGGCCCAGCGTCACGTTGCTGTAGTAACCGTTGTCGGTGTACGCGTTCTCCAGAGCTGCGCTGTACGCCGTGGTGGAGCCACTGGGCTCGGTGAGCCGCCAGTACGACTGCGGTCGGGTGTTGCTCACCGCGGTCTGGAAGATCGGACCCGTGGAGTAGTCGTAGGTGTGGCACTCGCCCCAGTTGGTCGGCGGGCACACCTTGGCCAGCTTGTTACCCGAGTACTCGTACCACCAGGTGTTCGCCGAATCCCAGTCGCCGGGCGTCACCGGGTCGGTGGCCACGTATTCCACACGTGCCGGCGTCGTCGAGGTCCAGTACAGCTTCAGCGACCGTCCGGACGCCGCGGTGATCTGGGTCAGCTGGTTGTTCGTGTAGGTGAGCGTCTGCGTCCGCCCGCCGAGGTCCTTGACCGCGGACAGTGCGAACCGCCCGTCCGCGAGCTTGTGGCCGAACTCATAGGTCGTGCCGTCCTTCTCCACCATCCGGTAGCCGCCCGTGCTCAGCGGATAGAAGCTGGAAGCCCGTCCGGCCGGCGAGGAGTAGGTGTTGTCGTTGTTGCGGCCGAACGCCAGCTCACGACCGTTGGGGTAGGTCACCACCACCGTGTTGACCACGGTCGTGCCGTTCGGCGCCGTGGTGTAGCGCTCGACTGCCTTGGCGTCGGCGATGCTCGACCAGCCGGCACCGAACGCCTGGTCCGAGCGGGGGTCGATGCTGTTGTACGACCGGTTGATCTCCAGCGGCGGACCGACCGTGTTGACCATCGCGTCCCGGCTGGCCGTCGTGTAGTTGCCGATCGCCGGGTCGAAGCCCTGATCGGAGTTCTGCGACAGCCCGGACGTGATCGAGGGTTGCGGCACCGGCGTGACCAGCAGATGTTTCGTCAGATACGAGCCGTTGTGCAGCAGGCTGTCGGAGACCTTGACCGCCCAGTAGTAGGTCTCGCCCCACTTCAGCGTGCCCGGCGGAACGATCCAGGACTTCTTGGTGATCGGCTTCGACGTCGCGATCTGGGTCTTGGCGTCCTTGCCGTAGATGATGTACTCGTAGGTCAGCGACTTCGGCCAGTTGTCCGCGTCGTGCGCGTCCGCGATCAGTTCCGGCGTCAGCGTCGGCGCCGCGTAGCCGTAACCCGGGTACTGCTCGTTGAGCTGCGGCGCCGTGTTGGTCTCGTACGTCAGCTCGAGGTAAGGGTTGTAGACCGTGTTGGCCGAGGCGAAGCGCTTGAACGCCGTCGAGTCGGTCTCCGACGCGGTCAGCATCAGACCGTAGTTGGGCAGAGTCCCGGCCGACCACGCGTTGAACGTCGGGGTGTCCAGCGACACCGACCGCCATTCGCCGTTGTCCTGGTCGCCGCTGGTGTTCTGGCACGCCGGATAGTTGTTCGTGATCGTCATCGTGCCGATCGCGCCGGAGTAGGCCGGGGTGTTGGCGAACAGGCCGTCGTTCTCGAAGTCGGCCACGGCCCAGGGCTCGAGGATCCGCCGCACGTACAGCGGCTTGTGGCTGGTGCAGTTGTAGGACCAGGTGTGGTAAAGGAACAGCTTTGCCGCGGTGATCTGGTCGCCGCCGACGTCCTTGCCGAAATCCTTGAAGTGGATCATCGACCGGGACCGGGTGGTGCCCGCGTCCCAGGTGCCGACCGGCAGGTTGTCGCCGTTGTGGTTCGTGGTGGATCGGGTGTCGTCGACGAACACGTCACCGGTGGCGTGGGTCTCGATGGTCGGGTCGACCCGCACCGGGTACTGCCGCGCCGGGTCGTTCAGCCAGGCCCGGTCGGCGGTCATCCGCAGCGCCGGCCCACCGTCGACGGTGATCAGCTCGTAGGTGATGTTCGACGACTCGGCCGGCGCACCCGACTGCGGGTTGATCTTCGAGTCCCACATGTAGCCGCGCGGGATGCGCAGCGCCACGTCGCCCTTGGCGTCGTAGAGGTTCAGCGAGCCGTCGGCCTGCAGCTTGGCGGTCAGGCCCTCCAGCCGCAGCGGGAACACCCACTGGTTCGCCGCGGCCGGCGACTTCAGGACCAGGGTCTCCTTGAGGCCGTTCGAGAGCGTGCGCAGCTCCAGGTCGGTGCCCGGCAGGATCTCGGTGTACGTCGCGACGTTGCCCTTCACCGCCGCCGGCACGTCCGCGGCGCCGACCAGGTCGTACGCCATGGTGTGGCCGGACGCCGTCGTCACCGACGCCAGTGCGTCGTCCGGCGACTTCAGCCGCTTCGCGCCCGCCACCGGGTTCTTCGCCGCCGCCGAGGGAGAAGCGCTGGCCGATGGCGAGGCACTCGCCGACGGCGAAGCACTCGCCGAGGCCGAAGCCGACGGGGACGGCGAAGCAGCCGTCGTGGGAGCGGCTGCCTTCTCGTCGCCGGTGCCGCGCGCGCCCAGCTCCACGTCAATCGAGTTCGCGCCCATCTCCAGGCGGTCACCGTTGCGGGTCAGATCGGTGTCGATCGGCTTGAACGTGCCGTCCGACGCCCGGAAGTTCACCGGCGCCTTGTGGATCCGCCGCGTGATCGAGCCGTCCGCGTTGCGGAACTCGTCGATCGTCGCCGTCGACTTCTCCGGCAGGCGCTTGCTCGTCTTCTCGTCGAAGCTGTCCTCACCGGACTTGTTCTTCGGGGCCTTGAACGCCTTCGGCGGCGCGGGTTTGGCCACCTCCGCGTCGACCGCGCCGACCCCACGGCCCGGCGCCTTACCGGCACCACCGTTCGCCTGCGTCTCCCCCGGCGCGACGTAGTGCTCGTCGCCCGGGTCGCCGCCCCGCTCCTGCTTGGGCAGCAGACCGCTCACCTCGGCCAGCGCCGGCACCTGCCGGAACACCGAGAACAACCCGGACAGCGGCCAGCCGCCGCCCTCCGGCACCGCCCCCGGGGGAATTCCCACCGACAACGCCACGGCAACAGCAGTAACGAACGCAAACCGGCGCCGCATGGCGAGCCCCCGCTCTCAGCAAATACAAGCGCCGCGAAGCATGCGGGACACTCATTGATATACGCAAGATCTTGATTTTCTTGCGTCTGTCCACTTAGCCTTCGCGGTTGTCACTCAGGCGGGCCTGCGACGGCTGAGCTGAACCTCGGTACGCACGAATTCCTCCACCACTCCGGCGAAGGCGGCCGGCTCCTCGAGATGGGCGAAGTGCCCGCTGTTCTCGAAGACGACCAGCTCCGCGTGCGGCGCGGCGGCCCGGATCATCTCGGCGAACCGCACCCCGCAGATGAAGTCGTGCCGGCCCACCAGGACCAGGATCGGCACGTCGAGTGTGGACAGACCGGCACGGGTGTCCAGCGGGTCCGGGTTCTCGCCCTGCGCGGCGTCGAAATAGCCACGGACGGCCTGTCGCATCGGCGCGTAACGATCCTCGTCGGCCCAGTAGGCGGCGAGGTACGCGGGGAAGGTGGCACGCAACCGCCGGGTGAAGCTTTCGTCGTCGTACTCGGGGGTTGGTTGGAGGAAAGCGCGAGCGACCTGCCGGGCTTGCGGCAGGCTGGGGTGCCGTTCCGGGAAAGCGGCCATCCCGGCGAGGGCGGCCTGCCAGAACTCGTCGCCGGTGATCGGCGAGGTGTCGTAGAGGATGAGGCCGCTCACCCGGTCCGGCCGGCCGATCGCGTACTCCTGCGCCACGAAACCGCCGTAGGAGTGACCGAGCAGCAGGATCGGCCCGCCGCCCAGGTCGGTGATCACCGCGTCCAGGAAGCGCGCGTGGGTGGCGCGGGTGTAGTCGCGCGGGTCGGGCAGCCGGCCGGACCCGCCGGTGCCGACCGGCTCGACGTAGACCATGGTCAGGAAGTTCTCCAGCGGAGGCATCCGCAGGTAGCTCCAGTCGAGACCCGGCCCGCCGGGATGCGCCACGCAGAGCGGCCCGCGCCCGGCCACGTGGTAGCGCTGTACGATCCCGTCGACCGTCACCTGATGGGTGTGGAGTTGCGCGCCGTTGCTCATCGTCCGCCCCTTTCGCCATTGCCGGCATCGACCGGAAGACCGGGCGGCGCGTGGTGCTGTGACACGAGAGCGAGCCTCCATGACTGAACGGCAGGAGTTCCGTGGCGGCGTGAACGTCGTGCGCCGCCACGGCGACCTCGTCCACCGCCCGGCCTCGCCGGCCGCGCCCGCGATCCACCGGCTCCTGCGGCACCTGCACGACCACGGGTTCCACGGCGCCCCGGAGCCACGCGGCTTCGACGAGGAGGGCAACGAGCTGCTCACCTTCCTCGACGGGCAGGTGCCCGGCTCGCTCACCCCCGATCTGCGTACGCCCGAACTGCTCGCCTCCGCAGCCCGCCTGCTGCGGGGCCTGCACGACGCGAGCGTCACGTTCGTGCCGCAGCCCGGCGACCGCTGGCTCGTCCCGGTCCGGCAGCCGGCCGAGGTCATCTGCCACGGTGACGCCGCCCAGTACAACTGCGTGGTCCGCGACGGCCTGGCGATCGGCTTCATCGACTTCGACGCCGCCCATCCCGGGCCGCGGGTGTGGGACGTCGCCTACGCCGTCTATCGGTTCGCGCCGCTGCAGGGACCGGACAACCCGGAGACCTTCGGCACACCGCAGGAGCAGGGGCGGCGGGTCGCCGACTTCTGCCGGGCGTACGGGCCGCAGATCGGGCCGGAGGTCGTGGACGTCGTGCCGGACCGGCTGCAGGCACTCATCGACTTCATGCGGGCTCAGGCCGAGCAGGGCAACGAAGCGTTCCAGCAGCACATCGCGGAGGGACACGCCGACCTGTACGAGGCGGACATCCGTTACGTACGGGCCCACCGCGACACTCTGTGCGCCGCTTTCGTCGCGGCGCGTTGATTCGATTGCGCTTGACTGTCGGTAAACAATGCGCTGACTGAACGGCGCGGAATGTGCCATGCCTGATGACGACATTGCATTGATAAGCGGCACAGCAGCGACGGGCGGGCACCCCTCGCATTGTTCAGCGCTTTCATCGCCCTCGTCCTGGCGACGCTGATCTATTCGGTGCTCGCCGGCGACACGGAGGACGAAGCGCTCCCCCGGGCTGCCACCCTGGAGATGATCGACGGGTTGATCTTCGGCCTGGCGGTCGTCTCACTGCTGCAGGGCATCTACCTGGTGATGCGCAGCGCCAATATCGACGTCTCCACGGTGAAGGTCGCCCGCTTCATGGCCGTGGTCGTGTTCCCCAGCATGGCGATCTACTTCGTCGCGCAGGGGGCGTCCGACACCGTGGCGCTGCGCGCCGCCGCGGCGGGGAAGGGCTGCGTCCCGCAGATTCCGACGCTCGGCTTCGCGCTCACCGCGGCCTCCGCCGTGATACTCGCCCTCTCGCTGACGGCGCCGGCCCAGCGGGTTCTGGCCGCACACCGCACCGCCTCCGGCACGGCCGCACCGATCCTGGTGATCAGCGCCTCGATCGCCGGCGCGATGGTCGCGGGGGAAATCAGCACCTACTCGCCGGATTTCCTGATGTCGCCGTTCTATCTCAATGTGTATCTCTCCGGAGTCGCCGTCATTCTCACCACGGTGGGGTTGATGTTCTCCGCGTCGGGAGTCGCGCACCCCGACAATGATCCGCATGGCGCGAATGCGGCAGTCGGCCGAACCCTCACCGCGGAGGAAATCACGCAGGAACTGTCGGTGATCCGTGCTCGTCAGAGCGACGCGGACCGACATTCATGGGAGTCCCGGTGACCGGCCATCCCGGAGGCACGAGCAGCACCGGGCACTGTTGCCGCCCGCCCGGGGCGATGCTGCCGATGCTGTAGAGCGTCTCGACGAACCAGCCCTTGCGGCCTCGCCCGGCGACCAGCAGGCGACCGCGCCGCGACGCCCGGTCCAGTGTGTAGGCCAGCTCGGCCTCGCCGATGACCAGGGGTTCGCAGGGCACGTCCGGCCAGACGGCGGTCCACGTGGCGATCGACGCGGTCAGCCGGCTCCCGGCCGGGCCGGTGCCCGTCTCCTCAGGTGCGCGGACGTGGACCGCGACAAGAGGACAGCCGGCCAGCGAAGCCGCCTCGTAGGCGCAGCCCGCGGTGGCGGTCGGCCGGCCGGACGCGGCCACCACGACCGGACCGCGTCCCGGGGCCGAGCCGCGATGCACCAGCAGCGGGCATCGGCTGTGGTGCGCCAGGTAGGCCGCGGTCGAACCCCAGCCGTGCCGGAGGGTCGTCTCGCCGCGGTGCCCGACCACGACCAGGCAGGCCTGCGCGGAACGCTGGACCAGCGTCTCGGCGGCACTGTCGTCCACCAGTTCGGTGCGTACCAGCAGCGCCGGATGGATGTGCCGGGCACGCCGGGCGGCGAGTTCCAGCAGATGGCGTCCCTCGGCCGGATCCGGCCGCATCAGCCGTTGCCGCGGTGAGCCCGCACGGCGCCCGGGCCAGGCGTGCACGATCTCCAGCGGCACACCTCGATCGGCCGCCTCGGCCGCGGCGGCGTCCAGCACGTGCTGCCCGGCCGGCATGCCATCGAGGCCTACCACGACGGGCAGCTTCTCCTCGACCGACACGACGTTGCGCATATCCGCAGGTTAAACAGCTCAGGCGTACGCCCGGCACGGCCGCCCGGCATCAATGCGCAGTCCGTTGGACCCGCCCCGCCGGGACCTGAAGCTCTGCAGCACCTGCTGCGGCATTCCGCGTGCACCGTCGCGGTGGTCCACCGGGAACTCTGAGAACCCGTCCCTTGACTGTGACGTCACGTCACACCGGACACTGACGACGTGCGTATCAAGGAGCTGGCGGACCTGACCGGCACCACCGTCCGCACTGTCCGCTACTACCACCAGATCGGCCTGCTGCCGGTGCCGGAACGGCGCGACGGGCGCCGCGACTACGACCTGGTTCACGTCGCCCGGCTGGTCCGGGCGCGCTGGCTGGCGCAGGCCGGGATCCCGCTGGCCACCATCGCGGTGATGCTCGGCGACGGTCAGGCGCCGAGCACCACCGCCGCACCGGATCGGCGCCCCGAGTCGGTGCTGGCGGACCTGCGCGCCGGCGTCGCCGCGCTGGACCAACAGCTGCTCGAGCTGCGGACCCAGCGCGACCGCCTGAACCGGTTGATCGCCGGTGTCGAGCGGGACGGCCAGCTGTCACCGATGCCGGCGTCGATGGCGCTGTTCTACGACCGCATCGAGGCCCGGGCGCCCGACGAGAGAACGCGCCGGGTCGTCCGCCAGGAGCGGGACTTCATGGAGCTGGCCTGCTACCGCGGTGACATGCCGGCGGAGTCCGCGGTGGTCTACGAGAAACTCACCGAGGCCGGGTTGGCCCACAGCATCGCCCTCTTCGGTCAGATCGCCGAGCGGGACGAACGCCCGCAACCGCTGGACCAGCGGGAGATGGATCGCATCGCCACCGCGGTCGTCGACCGCATCACTCGCCAGCTGGGGCCCGAGATCGACGATCTCATCGCGTCGATCGACCCCGACCTGGCTCGCCGGGCTGCTGATCTCTACGTCCGTCTCATGGCGCCACCCCAGCGGCGCCTGGCCCGGACCATCGGCGACGCCCTGCTGGCCACCATCGAGAAAGGCCGAGCCAGTGATCACCAGCCGCGGTGACACACCGGTCGTCGACGTCGACGGCCTGGTGAAACGCTTCGGGACCTTCACCGCGGTCGACGGGCTCGACCTGCGGGTCCAGCCGGGCAGCGTGCACGGCTTCCTCGGGCCCAACGGGGCCGGCAAGTCCACCACTATCCGGGTGCTGCTGGGCCTGTACCGGGCGACCGCCGGGCGGGTCAGCGTGCTGGGGCTCGACCCGGCCCGGCACGCCGACCAGGTCACCCGCCGGCTCTCCTACGTACCCGGGGAGGTCACCCTGTGGCCGAACCTGACCGGCCAGGAGGTCCTCGACGCGCTGGCCGGTCTGCGTGGCTGCCGCGACGAGGCGGCAGAGCGCGAGCTGGCCGGCGCGTTCGCCCTGGACACCCGCCGCAAGGTGCGCACCTATTCCAAGGGCAACCGGCAGAAGGTCGTGCTGGTGGCGGCGCTCGCCGCGCCGACCGAGCTGCTCGTGCTGGACGAGCCCACCTCGGGCCTCGACCCGCTGATGGAGGAGCTGTTCCAGCGATGCGTGCGCGACGCCGCCGCGGCCGGGCGCACCGTCCTGCTGTCGAGTCACATCCTCGCCGAGGTCGAGGACGTCTGCGACACGGTCACCATCATCAAGGACGGCCGGCTCGTGGAGTCCGGCCGGCTCGCCGACATGCGTCACCTGGCCGCGTCCACGGTCACCGCCCGGCCGGCCGGGCATCAGCTCGCCGCCGTCACCGACCGGCTGCTCCGGCTCGGCGTCGCCCCGGAACGAACCGACGGCCTCCTGCGCGTGAGCGTGCCACGCACGGCCGTGCCGGCGGTGCTCGGTGCGCTCGCCGAGGCCGGCGCCGACGACATCACCTGCACCCCGGCGAGGCTGGAGGACCTGTTCCTGCGCCACTACGAGGTGGCCGCGCGATGACCCTGACCCGGCTTCTCGTGCGCCGGCACCGGCTCACGCTGACCTGCTGGCTCCTGCTGCTGACCGGCCTGTCCGGCGGCACCGTGACCGCCTATCAGAACACCTACGCCACCGAGCAGCAGCGCGAGGCCGCCGCGGCCCTCGCGCGCGACAACGCGGCCACCACCATGATGTACGGGCGGCTGCCCGTCCCCGGCACACCGGCACAGATGTACGTCTGGGAGATCGGCGCGTTCACCACCGTCCTGGCCGCGGTGATGGCCGTGCTCGTCGCGGTGTCGCTGACCCGCGCCGCCGAGGACGACGGCACCCTGGAACTGCTGCGCGGTTGCGGGATCGCCCCGGCACGGCCGCTGCGCAGCGCGCTCTGGGTGCTGGCCGGCTGCGCCGTCGTCCTCGGCGCCGGCTGCACGGTGGCCGCCGGCGTCCACACCGGCAGCGTCGACGGCGTCACCGGGGCCGGAGCGGCGGCGTACGGAACGGCCGTCGCCCTGACCTTCCTGCTGTTCGCCGCCCTGACCGTGCTGCTCTCCCAGATCGCACCGGCCGCCGGGCAGGCACGTCTGCTCGGCTTCACCGTCGTCGGCCTGTCCTTCGCGGTACGAGCGTTCGCCGACACCCAACAGATCGGCTGGCTCACCTGGTTCAGCCCGCTCGGCCTGCGCGCCACCGTCGAGCCGTTCACCTCCGACCGGTGGACGGCCGCGCTCCTGCCGGTCGCGGCCGCCGCCCTGACCGCCACGGCCGCCGTCCTGCTGTCGCAACGACGGGAGTTCGGCGCCGGCCTGCTGCCGCGCCGGGACCGCCGAACCGCCCGGCTGCGGCTGGGCTCCACCGTGGCCCTGACCGCCCGGCTGAACCGGGCATCCCTGCTGACCTGGACCGTGGCGGTCGCGGCGATCGGCACGGTGTTCGCCGCGATGGGCTCCGGCGCCGTCGACCGCGAGCGGGACGGCGAGGTCGGCGGTTTCCTCGGCGCACAACTGAACGGCGCCGACCCGGCCGCCGCCTTCCTGTCCTACTGCGGCACCGTCGTCGGAATCATCGTCTGCGTCTACGCCGTGCTGTCGGTGTCGCAGAGCCGGCACGCGGAACGCCGCGGGCTCACCGACATGGTGCTGGCCACCGGGGTCCGCCGCTGGGTGCCGCTGGCCGCCCAGTCCGCCGTCACCGCGGCCGGGTGCGCTGTCGTCCTCCTCGTCACCGGCGTGCTCAGTGCTCTGGTGGCGCCGGCGGTCATCGCCGGTGACGACGTCGCCGTCCGCGCCTTCGGCTACATCGCCGGGCAGTGGGGAGCGGTCGTGGCCATGACGGGCTGCACCGCGCTGATCGCCGGGACGGCGCCCCGGTGGACCGCGCTCGCCTGGCTGCCGCTGACCGCCGCCGCCGGGCTGGCCCTGCTCGGCGACCTCCTCGGGGTGCCGCAGCGCGTCCAGGATCTCGGCATCTTCCCGCACGTGCCGGACCTCGCCCTCGCCGATGCCTCTCCAGCGGGGCTGCTGCTGCTCGTCGGGATCGGCGCCGCGCTGTGCCTGACAGGTCTGTGGGGCATGGCGCGCCGTGACCTGATCATCGGGTGACCGGGTCTTCCGGCCTGGCACACGGCTCGGGTCTTTCGGCCCTGACCGGCCGGCGGCGGCACCTGCGACCGTGAACGCACCCCTACGACCGCGGAGGTGTCACCGATGGCCGAACCGGCGAAAGACGTGAGCCGCGCCGAGGCGCGCGAGGCCTTGGAGCTGGCCGCCCGGGCATCGCTGCGGGCCCCGTCCGTGTTCAACACCCAGCCCTGGAGGTGGCGCCTCACCGGCGAGGTGCTCGAACTCGCCTCCGAACCGGAACGCCGGCTCGGCGTCACCGACGCCGAGGGACGCCTGCTGCTGCTCAGCTGCGGCGGCGCCCTGCACCACGCCCGGGTCACCCTGGCCGCCGCCGGCTGGCGCGTGGAGGTGCAGCGCCTGCCCGAGGAACAGCGCCCCGACCTGCTGGCGAGGATCCGCGTCACCGGGCGCGCCGAGCCGGACCCCGTCGTCAAGGACCTCGCCGCCGCGGTCACCCGGCGCCGCACCGACCGCCGCGCCTTCGGCGACCGCGTCGTCGCCGAGCAGACGGTCAGCCGCCTGCGCCGGCTCGTCGAGGCCGAGGGCGCCTACCTGCACGTGGTCCCGGACGACCGGGTGCCCGAACTGGCCGTCTCGGTCGACCTGGCCGCCGACGCCAACTACTTCGACCCGGCGCACCGCACCGAGCTCACCGCCTGGACGCACCGGCCGGCCTGGACCGGCGACGGCGTGCCGCCCGCCACCGCGGTCGAGCCGAGTCTGCGCCGGGTGCCCGTCCGCAACTTCCTGCCCGACGGCTCCCCCGGCATGCTCGCCGGCGCCGACCACGACGAGGGCGCCGCGTACGTCATCGTCTACGGCATGAGCGACCGGCCGGTCGACCTGCTGCGCGGCGGCGAGGCCCTGTCGGCGCTGCTGCTGCAGGCCACCTGCGAGGGCCTGGCGACCGCGCCGATCAGCGAGGCCGTCGAGGTGGCCTGGCCCCGCCGGCTGCTCACCCGGCTGCTGTCCGGCATCGGCGAGCCGTACCTGATCGTGCGGCTCGGCTACGTCGAGTCGCCGGAGACGGTGCCGCCGTCGCCGCGGCGTGCCCCCAGCGACGTCATCAGCATCGAGGACTGATCCACCTCCCGGGACTCAGCGCGTGACTTCCGGCCCTGTCGTGACCGGCCGGGCCGGGGCTGTGCTGAGGGAAAGGGAGGTGTCACATGGAGCTCTACCCGTTGCGGGTGGAGGCACGCCGCGACGAATCCCTGAGCCGCTGGCTCTGGCTCGTCAAATGGCTGCTGCTCGTCCCGCACTATCTCGCCCTGCTGGTGCTCTGGACCGGTCTGGTGGTGCTCACCCTGGTGGCCTACCTGGCGGTGCTGATCACCGGCCGGTACCCGGAGCCGATCCGCGCCTACAACCTCGGGGTGCTGCGCTGGACCTGGCGGGTCGGTTACTACGGTTATCAGGCCCTCGGCACGGACGCCTATCCCCCGTTCACCCTCGCCGAGGTCCCGGACCACCCGGCCCGGCTGCGCCTCGGTGAGCAGCCGGCGCCGCCACGGTGGCTGCCCCTGGTCGCGTGGCTGGCGGCCCTGCCGCACCTGATCATTCTCGGCGCGCTGGCCGGCGCCGCGACCGGCGGCGGCGTCCCGCTCAGCCTCGTCGGCGCGGTGCTGCTGATCGCCGCGCTGACGCTGCTGTTCACCGGCCGTTACCCGAGCGGGCTGCACGACCTGCTGGTCGGCATCGCCCGCTGGGGTCTGCGCGTGACCGCCTACCTGACCCTGCTCACCCCGCGCTACCCGCCGTTCCGCCTGGACCAGGGCGGTTACGAGCCTGATCCGGACCCGGACGGCCCGGTCGCGGCGGCGCCACCGCGACAGCCCGCCTCGGCGGCCGGCTCGGTGGTCGCGCTGGTCGCCGGCGTCCTGCTGCTCGCCCCGGCCACCGGCCTGGGCATCGGCGGCGGCCTGCTGCTGGCCGTCGACGGCGACCGGGACCCGGCGGGATTCGTGTCCAGCCCGGCGCTCGTGCTGAACAGCGGCACGGCGGCCGTCACCGCGGAGAACCTCGCCATCGTGGACACCGGCCTGTGGTACCCGCGGGCCGGCGACATCGGCGTCCTGCGGGTGAGCGTGACCACGCCGTCCGGCGAACCGGTGTTCGTCGGCATCGCACCGCAGTCCGCGGTCGACGACTGGCTCGCCGGCACCGCCCATGACCGGCTGGTCGGCGTGGACTCCGGCCGGGCCGTCTACGACCGGGCTCCGGGCGCGGTGCGCCCGGCCGGAAACCCCGCCGCCCAGGGCTTCTGGCTCGCGCGGGCGAGCGGTACCGGCACGGTGAACCTGCGGTGGGACGTGACGAGCGGCGAGTACGCCGTCGTCGTCGCGAACGCCGACGGCTCACCGGGTGTCGCGGCCACCGCCCGCGCAGCTATGCGGATCCCGGACCTCACGGCGCTCGGCGCCGGCCTGCTGACCACCGGCGTCGTCCTGTTCCTCGTCGCGGTCGGGTTGATCACGCTCGGCGGCGTGGGGCTCGGCCGCCGGCACGGTCCGCCACCGCCGGCCGGCCCGGTCGGCCCGGCGCCGCGGCTGGTCCCGCTCGCACCCACCACCTAGCAGCTCGGCACTGCCGGATGGGGACCTCCGGCCCTGCCGTAGGGGCCGGAGGCGGCGGTACCACGGAGGTAGACCGACGACAGAGGCGAGGTACGAGGATGTCCCGCTACGTCTACGACTTCATCGACGGCAACAAGGATCTGAAGGACCTGCTCGGCGGCAAGGGCGCGAACCTGGCCGAGATGACCCGGATGGGCCTGCCGGTGCCGCCCGGTTTCACCATCACCACCGGGGCCTGCCGCGAGTTCCTCCGCACCGGAACACCCCCGCCGACCCTGTTCACCGAGGTGGAGGAGCATCTGCGGCTGGTGCAGGAACGGCTGGGCAAGCGGCTCGGCGACCCGTCGGACCCGCTGCTGCTGTCGGTGCGCTCGGGCGGGAAGTTCTCCATGCCGGGAATGATGGAGACCATCCTCGACATCGGCCTCAACGACACCACGGTGCTCGGTCTGGCCGCCCGCAGCGGCGACGAGCGGTTCGCCTGGGACTCCTACCGCCGGCTCATCCAGATGTTCGGCAAGACCGTGTACGGCGTGCCCGGCGAACTGTTCGACGCGGAGCTGGCGGCGGCCGGCCCCGATCCCGGCGCCGCGGCGCTGCGCGATCTCGTCGCCACGTACCAGAAGATCTTCGCCGAGCGGACCGGGCGCGACTTCCCGCAGTCGCCGCACGAGCAGCTGTACTCGGCGATCACCGCGGTGTTCCAGTCCTGGAACGCCGAACGCGCCGTGCTCTACCGCCGGCAGGAGCGCATCCCGCAGGACCAGGGCACCGCGGTCAACGTGATGGCGATGGTCTTCGGCAACCGCGGCCCCACCTCCGGCAGCGGTGTGGCGTTCACCCGCGACCCGGCGACCGGCCGCCGTGGCGCCTACGGCGACTACCTGCCGAACGCGCAGGGCGAGGACGTGGTCGCCGGCATCCGCAACACGATGGGGCTGGCCGATCTGGCCGAGATCGACCCGGCGAGCCACGCCCAGCTCCTGTCGATCATGCAGAAGCTGGAGCAGCGCTACCGCGACCTGTGCGACATCGAGTTCACCATCGAGGACGGCCGGCTCTGGATGTTGCAGACCCGGGTCGGCAAGCGGACCCCGGCCGCCGCGTTCGTGATCGCCGCCCAGCTCGTCGAGGAGGGTGTCATCACCCTCGACGAGGCGCTGCAGCGGGTCAGCGGTGAACAGCTCGCCCAGCTGATGTTCCCCAGCTTCGACACCGCTGCCGCGCCCGCGCCGCTGACCACCGGGGTGCCGGCCTCGCCCGGCGCGGCGGTCGGCGCCATCGTCTTCGACTCCGCCGCGGCCAGCGCCGCGTCCGAGCCGGTGATCCTCGTCCGGCAGGAGACCAACCCCGACGACCTGCCCGGCATGATCGCCGCGCAGGGCATCCTGACCAGCCGGGGCGGCAAGACGTCGCACGCCGCCGTCGTCGCCCGGGGCATGGGCAAGACCTGCGTGTGCGGGGCCGAGGAGCTGCTCATCGACGCCGCCGCCGGCACCCTCACGGTCGGCGGCACCGTGCTGCGCGCCGGGGAGGTGATCTCCCTGGACGGCACCAGTGGTCACGTCTACCCCGGTGCGGTGCCGGTCCGGCCGTCCGCGGTGGTCCGCTACTTCGAACGGGAGCTGTCGCCGCTCGGTGATCCGCTGCTCGCCGCCGTCCAGCGGCTGATGACGCACGCGGACCACACCGCCCGGCTCGGGGTGCACGCCAACGCCGACACCGCGGCGGACGCCGAGCGGGCCCACCGGTTCGGCGCCACCGGCATCGGCCTGTGCCGCACCGAGCACATGTTCCTCGGCGCGCGCCGCCGCCTGGTGGAACGGCTGATCCTCGCCACCGGCGACGCCGAACGCGCCGCCGCGCTCGCCGAACTGCTGCCCCTGCAGCGCGACGACTTCGTCGAACTGTTCGCGGCGATGGACGGTCTGCCGGTCACCGTCCGGCTCATCGACCCGCCGCTGCACGAGTTCCTGCCGCCCCTGGAGGAGCTCGTCGCCCGGGTGAGCCGGGCCGAGGCGCTCGGCCAGGATCCCGGCGACGACGCCCGCCTGCTGGCCGCGGTCCGCCGGATGCACGAGCAGAACCCGATGCTGGGGCTGCGCGGCGTACGGCTGGGGCTGGTCGTGCCGGGCCTGTTCGCCATGCAGGTCCGCGCCATCGCCGAGGCCGCGGCGGCGCGGGTCGCCGCCGGCGGCGACCCGCGCCCGGAGATCATGGTTCCGCTGGTCGGGGCGGTGCAGGAGCTGGAGTCGGTGCGCGCCGAAGCCGAGTTCGTGCTGGCCGCCGTCGCCGGCGCCCCGCCGATCCGGATCGGCACCATGATCGAGGTGCCGCGGGCGGCGCTCACCGCCGGGGAGATCGCGCACGCCGCCGACTTCTTCTCCTTCGGCACCAACGATCTGACCCAGATGACCTGGGGTTTCTCCCGCGACGACGTGGAAGGCGCGTTCTTCGGCCGCTACCTCAGCCTCGGCATCTTCGCGGTGTCGCCGTTCGAGACCATCGACGCCGGCGGCGTGGGCGAACTGGTTCGCATCGCCGTCGAGCGGGGCCGCGCCGCCCGGCCGGACCTGACCGTCGGGGTCTGCGGCGAACACGGCGGCGACCCCGCCTCGGTGCGGTTCTTCCACGACGCCGGTCTCGACTACGTGTCCTGCTCACCGTTCCGGGTGCCGATCGCCCGCCTGGAAGCCGGCCGCGCCGCCGGCCGGGCCGCCGGCTCCGACAGCCGGTAGGAAGCGACAGGGAAAGGAAGTCCGATGAAAGCGCTCGTCGTCTACGAATCCATGTTCGGCAACACCGCCGACGTCGCCCGCAGCGTCGCCGACGGCCTCGCCGGCGCCTTCGAGGTCACCGTCGCCGACGTCCGGGACCGGCCGTCGCCGGCCGGGGTGGACCTGCTCGTCGTCGGCGCGCCCACGCACGCCTTCGGGCTGAGCCGGCCGGCCACCCGCGCGGACGCGGCCCAGCAGGGCGAGGTCCGCGAGGGCGCGCAGGAACTCGGCATCCGCGAGCTGCTCGACGGATCGGCCCGGCTGGCCGGGACGCCGGTCGCCGCCTTCGACACCAAGGTGAACAAGGCGTACGTGCCGGGGTCCGCGGCCCGCAAGGCGCTTCGCCTGCTGCGCGGGCTCGGCGGCCGGGCGGTCCTGCCCGCCGAGAGCTTCCGGGTCACCGGCATGACCGGTCCCCTGGTCGCCGGCGAACTCGACCGTGCCCGCCAGTGGGGGCAGACCCTCGCCGCGTCGGCGCTGGCCGCACGGCAGCACGTCTGAGGCGGAGCCATGTCCGCCACCGTCGTTCCGGTCCGCCCGCCGGCACACCCGCTGCCGGCGGCGCCCGGGCCGAGGACCCGATCGGCGATCGCCTGGTCGCTGGTCGTCTGCTCCGGGGTGGCCACCGCCGCCCTGATGCCGCGCGGCCCGGTCACCGGTACGGCCGTGCCGGCCTTGATCATCGGCGCCGCGCTGACCGGTGTCCTGACCGGCCGGCTGATCCGGTCCCGGTGGGCGCTGATCGCGGCGCCGCTGCTGCACGTCGCCGTGTGGGAGCTGGCCCGAGCGACCGTGTTCCGCGCGGAGGGGCTGACCTTCGAACGACCACACCTCGACGTGTCGCTCGGCGTCGCGGTCTTCCTGGCCGTCCACGTGGCGTACGGACTGCTCGCCGGCGTACCGATGCTGATCGGTGTCCTGGCCGGACGGGCCTGGGCCCGCCGGCGGCTGCCGGCCGCCGTCGTGACCGGCGTGGCGCTGCTCGCCGTGCTGGCGGCCGGCCTGCTGATCGTCTGGCCGGCGCGGGTCGCGCCGGTGACCGGCGCGACCGGCGGCGTCGCGGCACTGGAGCGCGTCCGTCTCGGCGGCGCCGCGCAGTGGGTGTCGATGCGCGGTCACGACGGGGCGAACCCGGTGCTGCTGCACCTGTCCGGCGGACCGGGCACCTCGGACGTGGGCTGGGTACGCACCTTCAACCAGCCCCTGGAGCGGTCGTTCACCGTCGTGGTGTGGGAACAGCGCGGGGCCGGCAAGTCCTATCCGGCGCTCGACCCGGCCGGCCGGCTCACCCTGGACCGGATGGTGTCCGACGGCGTCGAGCTCGCCGCCTGGCTGACCCGCCGTTTCGGCCAGCCGAAGATCTATCTGACCGGCAACTCATGGGGCAGCACCCTCGGTGTGCTGATGGCGCAGCGCCGGCCCGACCTGTTCCACGCCTATGTCGGGACCGGGCAGATGGTCAGCCAGCGCGAGACCGACCGCCGGATCTACCGGCAGCTGCTGGACCACGCCGCCGGCACCGGCGACGAGTCACTCCGGCAACGCCTCACCGCCCTGGGCGAGCCGCCGTACCGGGACCTGTACGGATATGCGCTGGTGATGCAGTACTACGACGCGCTGGAACCGTACGAACGGACGGCTGCTTTCGAGGCCGCACGCGGGCTCGCCGGGTTCCACCCCGATGAGTACAGCTGGCTCGACACCTGGAACGAGCTGCGCGGCTTCGCCGACATGGGCGGCCTGCTCTACCCACAGTTGCAGGGCGTCGACTTCCGCGCCGACGTGCCGGCGCTCGACGTGCCGGTCTACTTCGTGCAGGGCAGGTATGAGCTGACCGCGCGCAGCGCGCTCGCCGGCGAGTGGATCGCCCAGCTGCGCGCCCCGATCAAACGCACCTACGTCTTCGAGCACTCCGGCCACAACCCCGACGCGGAGGAACCCGAGCGCTTCAACGCGTTGCTGGTGCGGACCGTGCTCGCCGACACCCACGCGAGGTGATCATGATGGCCGGCCGGCTGCCGCGGCTCAGCGCCGCTGACGCGCTCAACCTCTACGTCGAGGCGCCGCGGGCGCCGATCAACGTGGCCGCGGTCGCGGTCGCCGAGGACACCGGGCGATGGCGTACGGCGCAGATCCGCGCCGAGATCGAGGACCGTCTCGCCGCCGTGCCCAGGCTGAGGCAGGTGCTGCGCTTCCCCGGGCCGTTCGGCGGCCGGCCGGTGTGGATTCCGGCCGCGCGTTTCCGCATCGAGGACCACGTGCACACGGCCGCCGTGGCGCCACCCGGCGACGAGGAAGCCCTGCTGGAGCTGGTCGCGCGGCTCGTCACCGCCCGTCGGCCCGCATCGCCACTTGGCCGTCCTGCACCTCGATCTCGCCTCGGCGAAAGCGGCCGCCCACCGCCATCGGGCCACGGTCAACGACCTCGTGCTCGCCCTGGCCGCCGGCGGGGTACGCGCGCTGCTCACCGCCCGCGGCGAACCACTCGAAGGGCTGCGGCTGCACAGCTCGGTCGCGGTCTCGCTGCGCACGGCCGGCGCAACCGCCGAGGCCGGCAACCGGACCGGCGGCTTCCTGGTGGAGCTGCCGGTCGCCGAGCCCGACCCCGCGCAGCGGCTGCGCCGGGTGGCCGCGGCGACCACCCACGCCAAACAGGAGCAGCCGGTGACCGGCGGCAACGACGTCCTGACCGCCCTGGCACGGCTGCGGGTCATGCGCTGGTTCATCCGTCACCAGCGCCTGGTCAGCGTGGTGGAGAGCGACATGGTCGGCCCGGCCACCCCGATCCGGCTGCTCGGCGCGCCGGTGTCGGACGTCTTCGCGGTCGGCAACCTGGCCGGCAACGTGCCGCTGTCGTTCCTGGCCCTCTCCTACGCGGGCCGGCTCACCATCACGGTGCACGCCGACGCCGATGCGCTGCCGGACCTGGCCGTCCTGCTGGCCGGGATCCGGGCGGACTGGGCCGCTCTCGGCTCGGCTGCGGCTATGCCAGGCCCAGGCCGCGGCGGCCGATCTCGTTGAGGTCGGCGGGCTGGAAGCGGTTGGGCCAGTCGCGCTCGTAGTGCTCGGGCGGGAAGTCGCTGGGGCTGGAGCCGCTGAGGAAGGCTGATCGCACGGAGGCGGCGTACTGCTCGTTGCGCGGGCACCAGGGGGCGGCCGGGATGTACATGACGTTGCCCCAGCCCTTCTGGGCCTCGACCGGGGCGACGCTGTGGATCATGTCGCAGTGCCACCAGACGGAGTCGCCGGCCCGCACGTCGGGGATGCCGGAGAGGGCCTCCATGAGCGGGGCGTGCCACTTGTGGCCGGCCGGGAAGACCTGGTTGACGGTGACGCCGCACATGTCGTCGTCGGGGACGTCGCTCAGCAGCGGGCGCAGCATCAGGTAGGCCATCGCCTCGGGGATCGGAACGGTGTGCAGCACGCCCTGGTCGTGGTCCATGTCGGACAGCGCGGTCCAGCCCTGGAAGGTGCGGAACGCCGAGCACATGGTGGAGCCGGGATATTGCGGGCCGGCGGTGCGGTGGGCGGCGTCCCACGGGTCGTACTGCTCGACGGCGCCGTCGAACAGGTGCCGGAACGCCTGCTGGTAGGCCTGCGTCATCCACAGGTCGAGGGTGCCGGGGTCGAGGTGGGTGCCGAGGCCGGCGGAGTCGGCGCCTTCCGGGCGGCGGCGGATGCGGTCGGGGTAGAGCGAGTCACGGTCGGGGTCGAACCAGCGCACACCGTCGGACTCGGATTTCCACTGGCTGTTGAGGAAGGCCTGCACGCGGGCCATGCGCTCGCTCTGCCGGGCCTGCATCTGGGCGGGCGACCAGTAGATCGGGTAGATCTCGGGCTTGGAGCCGACGCTGCCGAAGAAGTCGTCACCGGGACCGCGGTAGTCGTCGAAGAAGTGATTGCTCTCGACGTAGTCGACGATGTCGGCGTCCCACCGCAGCGCCTGCTCGCGGTCGAAGTGGCCGCGCACGACGAGGCAGCCGCGGCGGCGCAGGTGCGCGACCTGCTCGGCGGAGACGGTGCCGCGGGCGATGTCGGCGTAGTCGATGACCGGCCAGACGGTCTCGCCGCGGCGGCGGGCGGCGGTGATGTCGTCGATCGCGGCCTGGACGCGCCGCTCGACGACGGCGAAGACCTCGTCGACGGTGCGGCCGGAGGCGGCGATCCGCGCCCGCAGCGCCGCCTTGATCTCGCGGATGGCGGCTTTCAGGTCGGCGGGAGTCTGCTCCCAGTGCGGCAGCGCGGTGGTGGTCGGCACGGCTCGTCCTTTCTAGTCAGCTCCCTTTACTTGAACGAGCGTACGAGCCTCCCACCCTTCCAGGCAAGAGCCTTGACTAGTATTCGTGCGTGGAATCCGCCAAGCCGTCGCAGGATCTGGTGCGGTCGCTGACCGACGAGCACGTGCTGACCGCCCTCGTGCGGCACCGCCGGCTCACCCGGGCCGAGCTGGCCACCGCCATCGGCATCTCCAAGCCGACCGCGGGCGAGAGCGTGCGCCGGCTGACCGAACGTGGCCTGGTCGCCGACACCGGCGAACGCACGCCCGGCGGCCGGGGCCGGGGCCGGGTGGGCTCGTACTATGCGCTCTCCCCGCAGGTGGGGGTGGCGCTGGCCGTCACCATCACCCCGGAGGGCGTCATCGCCGAAGCCCTCAGCGTCTACGGCGACACCGTGGCGCGCGCCGCCCGGCAGATCGACCGGCCGGCCCGGCCGAGGCAGGTCTCCGCCGCGCTGCAATCGGTGGCCGCCGAGGTCCGCGACGCCTGCGGCCGGCCCGCCCGCCTGGCGGTCGTCGGCGTGGCCGACCCGGTGGATCGCGCCACCGGCCGCCTGATGCAGCTGCCCGACGCGCCGTTCCTCGTCGGCGAGCTGGACCCGGCCGGCATCCTCGCGCCGATCGTCGGCGAGCGGGTCGTCGTGGACAACGACGTGAACTGGGCGGCCCTCGCCGAGCGCGACAGCGGCGGACCCGGCCCGTCCCGCGACTTCGCCTACCTCTACCTGGGCGAGGGGCTGGGCTGCGCGATCGTCAACGACGGCGAGATCCGGCGCGGCGGGGCCGGGCTGGCCGGCGAGATCGCCCACCTGCTGACCGTCGGCCCCGGCGGGCAGGCGATCCGGTTCATCGAGCTCTTCGGCGAGCTGGGGCTGCGCCGCGCCGGCTCGACCGCGATCGACGTCGACCGGCTGCTGAGCAGCCCCGACCGGACCCACGAGGTGCTGGCCGCCGCCGCGGCCGGGGTGATCGCCGCCGTGGTCGCCCTCGCCGATCCGCTCCGGGTCGTCATCGGCGGGCCCTGGGGCGTGGCTCTGGTCGGCGACATCCGCGCGGCGGTCGACCGGCTCCCGCGGCGCGTTCCCGTTCAGCCCGCGGCGGTGACCGGCGAGCCGGTGATGGCCGGGGTCCGGTCCGAGGCGCTCCACGGGTTACGGGCTCTGGTCACCGCGGGTGCCTGACGCCACGACCGGAGCGTCCTCACAGGTCGGTGCGGTGACCGGTCGCGCGCTGACAGTCCGCCAGCCGGCGGCGCGCCGCGTGCAGACGGTCACCCATGACGTGCAGGAACCGGGTCGTGAGCTTGTGACCGAGGCCGGGGTCGCTCTGGAACAGGGCGCGCACGAGCGGGCCGTTGAAGGTCAGCGCGTGCGTGGTGTGGACCGAGACGGCGCCGAACTGCCACCGGTACGGCGGGAACAGCCACGAGCACCCCAGAACGGCCGGTGCGCGCAGGGTCTCCAGGACGAAGTTGTCGTACCCCGGCACCTCGGTGTCGAGATAGACCCGGCCGTCGGTGATCAGCCAGAACTGCTCGGCCGGTGCGCCCTCGTTGAAGATGCGGTTGCCGGCGTGGAACATCGACCGGCTGGTCAGCGGCGCGAGCAGACTCAGCTGGTGTTCGGTCAAGCCGGCCAGGAACGGCTGCTCGGCAAGCGTCTCGACGGTGGTGAACACGTTCCCTCCCCGGGTCGGAAAGCCGGCGTACACCTGTAGTCAAGCGCTGACCGGCCGTGCCGGGCGAGAGTCATCGGGCCGCCTCCGGCCGGGACCTTCGGCCCGCCGTCTGCGGACCTGCGACCGGCGCAGCCGGGCGCCCTTTCATGGGCCAATAGGGGCATGGGAACCCCTGCGCAGGACCACGAGAAGCCCCGCCGTTACGCCACCCCGACCGGTGAGCCGTGCCCCTACGCTCAGCGGGCCGACGGCACCGTCGAGGGTGACGGCGCCTGCCGGGGATGCGGGACCTGCCTGCTGGGCGCCGGCTGGGAAAGCGCCGGCCGGGACGCCTTCAGACGGTCGTGACGCGCAGACCGCGCCGGGTGAAGTGTTCCGCGGCCGCGGCCAACTGCTCCGCGGTCGGCGGCTGGGTGTCCTCCAGCGGGTAGCGCAGACCCAGCTCCCGGTACTTGGCGACGCCGAGACGGTGGTAGCCGAGGATGTCGACCTGCTCGAGCACGCCGCCCCAGCGGGCGGCGTGCTCGGCGACGCCGGCGATGTTGTCCGGGTCGTCGGTCAGACCGGGAACTAGAACGAAGCGGATCCGCATCCGGTTGCCCCGGGCGGCGAGCCGGTCCCCGAAGGCGATGGTCGGGTGCAGCGCGACGCCGGTCACCTTCCGGTACGTCACCGGGTCGCTCGACTTCACGTCGAGCAGCACCAGGTCGGTGGCGTCGAGGAGCTGGTCGCTTGCGCGGGCGCCGAGGAAGCCCGAGGTGTCCAGGGCGGTGTGCAGGCCTTCGGCCTTGCAGCGTTGCAGGTACGCCTCGACGAAGTGGTGCTGCAGCAGCGGCTCCCCACCGGAAACCGTCACTCCCCCGCCGGCGGCCTGGATGAACGCCTTGAAGGAGAGCGTCTTGGCGACCAGGTCGTCGAGGCTGACGAGCCGGCCGTTGCGGCCCTCCCAGGTGTCCGGGTTGTGGCAGTACAGGCAGCGCAGGTGGCAGCCGGCGAAGAAGGTCACGAACCGGGTGCCCGGGCCGTCGGCGGCGGTGACGACGTCCCAGGAGTGCACCGAGGCGACCAGCTCGCCGGAAGCGTGGTGCGTCCCGGCCGGGGCGATGCCCAGGTCGGGACGGTGGATCACGACGTCCTTCACAGCGCACCGTGGAAGGTGCGGGAGATGACGTCGCGCTGCTGTTCCTTGGTGAGCCGCACGAAGTTGACCGCGTAACCGGAGACCCGGATGGTCAGCTGCGGGTAGTTCTCCGGGTGTGCCATCGCGTCCTCCAGCGTGGCCCGGTTCAGCACGTTCACGTTCATGTGGAAGCCGTCGACCGCGGTGTATCCGTCGAGCACCCCCACCAGGTTGCGGACCTGTTCGGTACGGGTGTTGCCCAGACCGTTCGGAGTGACCGTGGTGGTCAGCGAGATGCCGTCCTGGGCGTGCTCGTACGGCAGTTTCGCCACCGACAGCGCCGCCGCCACCATGCCGTGCCGGTCCCGCCCGTTCATCGGGTTCGCTCCCGGCGCGAACGGCTCGCCGGCCCGCCGCCCGTCCGGGGTGTTGCCGGTGTGCTTGCCGTAGACCACGTTCGAGGTGATCGTCAGCACCGACTGGGTGTGCACCGCCTGCCGGTAGGTCGGGTGCTTACGGATCTTCGCCATGAACGACTCGACCAGCCCGGCGGCGATCGTGTCGGCCCGGTCGTCGTTGTTGCCGTACGTGGGGAACTCCCCCTCGACGGTGTAGTCCACGATCAGCCCGCGCTCGTCCCGCACCGGCCGTACGGTGGCGTGCTTGATCGCCGACAGCGAGTCGGTGGCGACCGACAGCCCCGCGATGCCGCAGGCGAGCGTGCGCAGCACGTCGGTGTCGTGCAGCGCCATCTCGATGCGCTCGTAGGCGTACCTGTCGTGCATGTAGTGGATGATGTTGAGCGCGTTGACGTAGGTCGCGGCCAGCCACTCCATCATCGTGTCGAACCGCTCGGCGACCTGCGCGTAGTCGAGCACCTCCCCGGTCAGCGGCGGCAGCACCGGGCCGACCTGGGCGCCGGAGTTCTCGTCGCGGCCCCCGTTGATCGCGTACAGCAGGGTCTTGGCGAGGTTCACCCGGGCGCCGAAGAACTGCATCTGCTTGCCCACGGCCATCGCCGACACGCAGCAGGCGATCGCCGTGTCGTCACCGAAGCGGGGCCGCATGAGCTCGTCGGACTCGTACTGGATGGCGCTGGTGTCGATGGAGACCTGGGCGCAGAAGTCCTTGAAGCCCTGCGGCAGCCGCGGCGACCAGAAGACCGTCAGGTTCGGCTCGGGCGCGGGGCCCAGGTTGTAGAGGGTCTGGAGGTAGCGGAAGCTGGTCCGGGTGACCAGCGGCCGGCCGTCGTCGCCGAGACCACCGATCGACTCGGTCACCCAGGTCGGGTCGCCGGAGAACAGCTCGTCGTACTCCGGGGTGCGCAGGAACCGCACGATCCGCAGCTTGATGACGAAGTCGTCGACCAGCTCCTGGGCCCGCTCCTCGGTGAGCCGGCCCTCGGCGATGTCCCGCTGCAGGTAGATGTCGATGAACGTGGAGGTACGGCCGAGCGACATCGCCGCGCCGTTCTGCTCCTTCACCGCGGCCAGGTAGGCGAAGTACAGCCACTGGACCGCCTCCCGGCCGGTGCGGGCCGGGCCGGAGATGTCATGACCGTACGAGGCCGCCATCTGCTTGAGCTCGCCGAGAGCGCGGATCTGCTCGGACAGCTCCTCGCGGCGGCGCACCGTGTCCTCGACCATCGGCTGGCCGGCGCAGGCGTCGAGGTCGGCCTGCTTCGCGGCGATCAGGGCGTCCACGCCGTAGAGGGCGACGCGCCGGTAGTCGCCGATGATCCGGCCGCGGCCGTACGCGTCGGGCAGGCCGGTGATGATGTGCGACTTGCGGGCGGCGAGGATCTGCGGGGTGTAGGCGTCGAACACCCCGGCGTTGTGGGTCTTGCGGTACTTCGTGAAGATCTCCGCCACCGCCGGGTCGGGCGCGTACCCGTACGCCTTCAGGCCGTTCTCGACCATCCGCCAGCCGCCGTTCGGGATGATCGCGCGGCGCAGCGGCGCGTCGGTCTGCAGACCGACGATCAGTTCGGCGTCCCGGTCGATGTAACCCGGCGCGTGGCTGGTGATCGTCGACGGGGTGACCGCGTCGACGTCGTAGATGCCGCGCTCCCGCTCGACCGGGAACATCGCCGACAACGTCGCCCAGACGCCGCGGGTCCGGTCGGTCGGCCCGGCCAGGAACGACGCGTCACCGGTGTACGGCTCGTAGTTGGCCTGGATGAAGTCACGCACGTCCACGCCGCAGCGCCAGCCGTCACCGGCGAACCCGCGCCACGGGTCCAGTCCGGCGGCGGTCGTGTCCAGGACGGTTGCGCTCATGTCGTTCCCCCAAGTCGAGTGCCTGCGATTCCAGGATTTCTGACGGACAACCCGCTCACCAGGGTCTTTGGACCCGCGGATCAGTAGTAAGCGGCCCGCATCAGCTCCTGCATGTCGTCGAGCATCGGCATCCGCGGGTTGGCCGGGGCGCACTGGTCCTCGTACGCGTTGAGGGCCTGCTGCGGCAGCGCGGCGAGGAAGGCCTCCTCGTCGACACCCAGCTGGGCGAAGGACGGCTCGATCCCGACCGCGGTGCGCAGCCGCTCGACCGCGGCGGCCAGCGCCTCGACCGCCTCGGCCGGGTTCGAGGCGGGCAGGCCGAGCATGCCGGCGATCTCGGCGAACCGCTGCGGCGCCCGGTAGTTCTCGTACTTCGGCCAGCCGGACAGCTTCGACGGCGCGGTGCCGTTGTAGCGGATCACGTGCGGCAGCAGCACCGCGTTGGTGCGTCCGTGCGCGATGTGGAAGGTCGCGCCGAGGGTGTGCGACATGGCGTGCACAATGCCGAGGAAGGCGCTGCCGAACGCCATGCCCGCGATGGTGCCGGCGTTGTGCATCCGCTCCCGGGCCTCGCTGTCGCCGTGCACCACCGACTGCTCCAGGTTGGCGAAGATCAACCGGATGGCGTGCAGGGCGAGACCGTCGGTGAAGTCGTTGGCGTACACCGACACGTACGCCTCGATGGCGTGGGTGAGCGCGTCGAAGCCGCTGTCGGCGGCGATGGCCCGCGGCATGCTGGCGGTCAGCATCGGGTCGACGATCGCCACCGTCGGGGTGAGCGCGTAATCGGCGAGCGGGTACTTCTTGCCGGTGCGGTGGTCGGTGATCACCGCGAACGGGGTCACCTCCGCGCCGGTGCCCGAGGTCGTCGGCACGCAGACCAGGCTGGCCTTCTCGCCGAGGCTGGGGAAGGCGAACGCCCGCTTGCGGATGTCGAAGAACTTCTCCCGCATGTCGTCGAAGTCGACCTCGGGGTGCTCGTACTTCAGCCACATCACCTTCGCCGCGTCCATGGCCGAACCGCCGCCGAGGGCGATGATCGTGTCCGGCTGGAACGAGCGCATCAGCTCGGCGCCGCGGTCGACCGTGGTCATCCGCGGTTCCGGCTCCACGTCGTCGATGATCTGCAGGGCCACCTGGTTCGGGCGGCGCTGCAGGACCCGGTTGATCCGGTCGACGAAGCCGAGCCTGGTCATCGTCGCGTCGGTGACCACGGTGACCCGGTGCACGTCCGGCATGTCGGTGAGGTAGCGGATGGCGTACGGCTCGAAATAGATCTTCGACGGCACCTTGAACCACTGCATGTTGTTGGTCCGCCTGCCGATCCGCTTGACGTTGATGAGGTTGACCGCCGACACGTTGTTCGACACCGAGTTGCGGCCGTAACTGCCGCAGCCGAGCGTCAGCGACGGCAGGAACGCGTTGTACATGTCGCCGATGCCGCCCTGCGAGGCCGGCGAGTTCCAGATCACCCGGACCGCTTTGACCCGCTTGCCGAACTCGACGACCAGGTCCTCGTCCTCGGTGTGGATCGCAGCGCTGTGCCCGAGTCCGTGGAACTCCACCATCTCGGTGGCGGCGCGCAGGCCCTCCTCCCGGGACCGGACCCGCAGCACCGCCAGGACCGGGCACAGCTTCTCCCGGGTCAGCGGCTCGTTCGGGCCGACCTCGCCGACCTCGGTCAGGATGATCGAGGTCTTCGGCGGCACGGTGAAGCCGGCGTGCTCGGCGATCCAGGCCGCCGACTGGCCCACGACGTCGGGGTTGAGCTTCGCGCCGCCGCACGCGGTGCCGTAGGCGGCGGCGCCGAAGATGAACTCCTCCAGCATCCGCTTCTCGTCGGCCGACGCCACATAGGCGTGCAGACCCTGGAACTCGGCGAGCGCGGCGTCGTAGATCTCCTCGTCGAGGATCACCGCCTGCTCGGAGGCGCAGATCATGCCGTTGTCGAACGACTTCGACAGCACGATGTCGTTGACGGCGCGCTGGAGTTTGGCGCTCTTCTCGATCCAGGCGGGCACGTTGCCCGCGCCGACGCCGAGCGCCGGCTTCCCGGCCGAGTACGCCGCCCGGACCATGCTGTTCCCGCCGGTCGCCAGGATCGTCGCGACACCGGGGTGGTGCATCAGCGCCGTGGTCGCCTCGACCGACGGCTGCTCGATCCACTGGATGCAGCTCTCCGGCGCGCCGGCCGCGACCGCGGCGTCCCGCACCACACGACCGCCTCGGCGCTGCACCGCTGCGCCGCCGGGTGGAAGGCGAACACGATCGGGTTGCGGGTCTTGAGCGCGAGCAGCGCCTTGAAGATCGCCGTCGACGTGGGGTTGGTGACCGGAGTGATGCCCGCGATCACGCCGACCGGGTCCGCGATCTCGGTGATCCCGCTGATCTCGTCCTCGCTGATCACGCCGACCGTGCGCAGTTTCGCCATGCTGTGCGTGACGTGCTCGCACGCGAAGATGTTCTTGACAGCCTTGTCCTCGAAGACACCGCGGCCGGTCTCCTCCACGGCAAGTTTCGCCAGGGCCGCGTGCCGGTCGAGGGCCGCCACCGACGCCTTCTTGACGATGTGGTCGATCCGATCCTGGTCGAAGGCGTCGTAGTCGGCGAGCGCCTTCGCGCCGGCGCTCACCAGAGCGTCGATCATGATCGAAACGTCGGAGGATGCGGCCATGCTTCGTCACCTCGGCTGTCAGTCGCTGAGTCGCGGTCCCGGACACCTCCAGCCTGAGCGATCACGCTGCTCGATACCGGAGGCGCGGGTCCCGGCGGGACGGGCCGGAAGTCCCGAAGCGCAGCCGGCTACGCCGGGCCGGCCAGGCCGACCAGGTTGCCCTCCGGGTCGGTGAAGTGTGCGACCACGAGGATTCCCGCCGGGTGCCGCTCGGGGCCCATCGCGCGGGTCCGCCCAGCCGCTCGGCCTCCCGCAGCGCGGCCGCGACGTCGGGCACGCCGACGTAGAACAGGGCGCGCGGCCGGTGGGAACGGCCGCCGCCGACGCCGCCGGGGATGCCGGTGACCGGCTCGACATAGCCGTATTCGCCCGGCTCGGAGACCGGAGCCGACGAGTCGCACCTACGGGGACGCCTGCACCATCGCCCGCGCGCTCGACGTGGTCGGTGAGCGATGGGCGCTGCTGGTGGTCCGCGAGCTGCTGCTCGGCCCGCAGCGCTTCTCCGACCTGCGCCGCGCGCTGCCGGGGGCCCTGCTCGACGGCTCGGCCTCGCTGTCCGCCGGCGCCGTCGTCGTCACCGGTGACGAGGCAGCGTTGCGGCGCCTGCTGCGATCCGCCGCCCCCTGACCTCACGGTCCGGGCGAGGACGGGCACGAGCGCAGGTAGCCGACCCCGAGCTGGTCGAGCAACCAGACGATCTGCGGGTGCACCTGCCGCAACTGGAAGGTGCCACCCTGGGCGGCCACCACGTCGGCCAGCGACGTCAGCTCCCGGGCCCCGGCCGCATCGCAGAAGTCGACGCCGGCCAGGTCCACGACGACCTGGCCGGGCTTCGCGGCGGTATAGGCGGTGTGGAACTCGTCGGCCAGCACCTGCGCGGTGAACGTGTCGATCTCACCGCTGACCTTGACGGTCAGATGGTCGCCGTGGACGACGGTGGAGACATCGATGGGCGGATCATCCATCGGAACTCCCGCGCCGGACGCTCGTCAGCGGCCGGATCGTCGCCCAGACCGCCTTGCCGTCCTGAGTCGGTATCGCGCCCCACACCGTCGCCGCGGCATCGACGGCGCGCAGCCCCAGGCCACGCTGATGCGACAGCCCGGCGCTCACCGGCAGCGGCTCGCGCAGCCTCGGCGGCCGGGGATCGCCGTCCCGGACCATCGCGTGCAGGCCGGTCCCTCGGCGGGACAGGACGACCGTGATCGGGGTGCCGGCGTGCTCGACGGCGTTGATCACCAGCTCGGAGACCACGAGCCGGGCGCGGTACCGCAGATCGGGCAGCTGCCAGGCGGTGCAGGCGTCGGAGACCGCGGTGCGGGCCGTGGCGGCGGCCCGGTGATCGGGCGACAGCCGCAGCTTGATCCGGTCGGTCATCGGACCTCGCTGCGCCGCCGCGGCCGCGGCACGGCACTGGGCGAGCGTGGCGAACATGGGCAGGAATCGTGCGGAGCCCAGTCGACGCAGCCGCCGGCTGATCGCACTCGACTCCGGAATGCAGGCGATGACCTGGACCGGTGGGCTCATCCCCTCGCCCCGGCGTCCGGCGCCCATCCACATGGTCACGCTGCCCGCCCGCGGATCGCTCAGGTACGACAGGTCGAGAAAGAGCGTGGCGGGGTGCTCGACCAGACACTTGCGGATCGCGACGTGAGTGGCCTGCTGGAGATGCCGGCCCCAGTCGCCGTGCACCACGACGGTGATCGCCGAGGACTCCACGTCCAGGGTCACGCCGACACCGTCACCCTGGACGGTATCGTTCGGTTCCAGCAGGTACGGCGACCGCACATCAGACCCGACGAATCGTGGCCGTCTCGCGGAACCGCCCAGCCCATAGTGATGCACGATGCACACAACCTGGCAATCGGCTTGTTGACGTCCTGTGCAGATTCGCAGAATCCCCCCATGGTCACAAGCAGACGAGTGACCATGAGGGGATTCGCGTTTCACACCGTCAGCGTCGCAGGGTCAGCAGACCCGGCCGGTACGGCAGGAGCCCGTAGTCACCGCCCGAGTTCGGCGACCGCCCCTGGTAGAGCAGCTGCAGGTTGCACGGATCGATGGTCATCGTCTGGTCGGCGTTGCTGCGGATCAGCTCGCCGTGACTGATGTCGTTGGTCCAGGTGGCGCCGCTGTTGGCCTTGCCCGCGAACGGGTTGCTCTCGGTGGCCGCCTGCGGAGTCCACGATCCGCCCAGGCTGCTGGCGGTGAACGAGCGGAAGTAGCGCCCGTTGGCCCCGATCGCCTCCACGATCATGAGGTACTGGTTCTGGCCCTGCACCTTGTAGACCTGGACCGCCTCGAACAGGTTGTTCGTGGTGTCGCTCATGATCGTCGTGTAGGAGGAGCCGAAGTTGCCCGGGAAGTTCCCGATCGGCATGCTGGCCCGGTAGATCTTGCCGTTGTCGCCGGCGAAGAAGAGGTACATGTTCTGCCCGTCACCGATCAGCGCCTGGTCGATCGGCCCGGTGCCGGAACCGGTGATGCTCCCGGTGAAGAGCGTCTGCGGCGCGGACCACCCGTTCGGGTTGGTCGGGTCGCTCGACGTGCGGTAGGAGAACGCCGGTCCGCCCCACTGGTAGGCGAGCACCCAGATGTTCTTCGGGGCGAAGTAGAACAGCGACGGCGCCACCGCCGAGAAGTTCATCGAGTTCTGGCTGGCCGAGGCCATCTCCGACCAGTTGGTGAACAGGCCGAAGTTCATCGAGCCCCAGGACGTGCCGGTGTCGTGCGTGGTCGCGTACACCAGCTGCCGCCCGTTGTAGGGCGCGTGGGTGAAGTCCTTGAGCGAGACCCACCCGGCTCGCGGGTTGGCCAGCACGCCGGTCGAGTTCCAGCGGTAGGTCGACGGCAGCGCGCAGGTGCCGCCGGTCGGCGAGGTCGTCGGCGTGCCGCCGCCGACCCGCACCAGCTGCCACTGCTGGTTGGCACCGTTCCAGTCGCTGTACTGCACGATGTTCGCCCCGTCGGCGGTCGAGGCGCCCTGCACCTCCAGGGCCTTGCCGCTGTTGCGGTTGATCAGCTGGATGTAACCGTCGACGTCCTGCACGCTGAACTGCTGGTTCGCGGCGTTGCGGTCGGTCCACTGCACGATCGAGCCACCGTCGGCGGTCGACCAGTTGTAGACGTCGAGCACCTTGCCGGAGTGCCGGGACTTCAGCCGGTAGTAGCCGCCGCCGGAGTCGACGAACTGCCACTGCTGCTGCGCCTGGTCGTTGCGCGTCCACTGGGTGATCCGGGCGCCGTCGTTCGTCGCCAGGTTGTAGACGTCGAGGGCCTTGCCGCTGGTGCGGTTGACCAGCACGTAGGAGGCGCTGGTGTCGATCGTCGCCGCCGAGGCGGCCGTCGCGGTCACCGCGACGGCTCCGCCGCCGACGAGCAGGATCATCGCGGCCAGGCCGCTACGCCACCGGCGACGCCGGGGTACGGGTGAGCTGTCCATGTTCTCTCTCCTGGGGGATTCAGCTGATCCGGACGAGTTGCCACTGCTGGTTGGCGCCGTTCCAGTCGCTGTACTGGACGATGGCGGCGCCGTCGGCGGTGGCGGCGCCCTGCACTTCGAGCGCCTTGCCGCTGTTGCGGTTGATCAGCTGCAGGTAACCGTCGATGTTCTGCACACTGAACTGCTGATTCGCGGCGTTGTAGTCGCTCCACTGCACGATCGAGCCGCCGTCGGCGGTCGACCAGTTGTAGACGTCCAGCACCTTGCCCGAGTGCTTCGACTTCAGCCGGTAGAAGCCGCTGCCGGAGGACACGAACTGCCACTGCTGCTGGGCGCCGTTGTTGCGGGCCCACTGGGTGATCCGGGCGCCGTCGCCGGTGGCCAGGTTGTAGACGTCGAGGGCCTTGCCGCTGGTGCGGTTGACCAGCACGTACCAGGCGCTGGTGTCGATCCCGGTGGACGGGCTGGTCGGCGTGGTGCCGCCGTTGAGGGCGTTGAGCACCGCGGTGTAGGCGGCCTTCTTGGTGCCGTTCGCGTCGAACAGCAGCGGGTTGGCCCCGGTCCGCCAGGAGTCGCTGTCGCGGATGCCCCAGACGGTGATGCCGGTGCACCGCGACACCGCGAGGCAGGCGTTGGTGACCGCGGCGTACGCGGTGGCCTGGCTGCTGCCGGAGATGTCCAGCTCGGTGATCTGCACGTCCACGCCGAGGTCGGCGAAGCGCTGCAGGTTGGCCCGGTAGTCGCTGGGCGCCGAGTTGGTCAGGTGCGACTGGAAGCCGACGCAGTCGATCGGGACGCCGCGCGCCTTGAAGTCGCGGACCATGTTGTAGACGGCAGTGCTCTTCGCGTTGACGCCGTCGGTGTTGTAGTCGTTGTAGCAGAGCTTGGCCCCGGGGTCGGCGGTCCGCGCGGCCCGGAAGGCGGCCTCGATCCAGTCGTTGCCGGTCCGCTGCAGGCTGGAGTCACGCCGCGAGCCCCGGCCGTCGTCGGCGAACGCCTCGTTCACCACGTCCCAGGAGTGGATCTTGCCGCGGTAGTGGGCGGCCACCTGGGTGACGTGATTGAGCATCGCCGAGCGCAAAGTGCTGCCGGACAGCGACTGCGCCCATCCCGGCATCTGCGCGTGCCAGGCGAGCGTGTGCCCGCGTACCTGCTGGCCGTTGGCCTGGGCGAGCGCGACGATCCGGTCGCCGCTGGTGTAGTTGAACGAGCCACGCGAGGGCTCGGTGGCGTCCCACTTCATCTCGTTCTCCGCGGTGACCGAGTTGAACTCGGTCCGCAGGATCGAGGTGTAGGTGCTGTCGCCGAGCCGGGACGCGGCGACCGCGGTGCCGAAGTAGCGGCCCTTGGCCGCCGCCGAGGCGCCGAGGGTGGACGCGGCCTGCGAGGTGCTGGCGAAGGCGATCGCGGCGCCGGCGGCGATCGCGCCGGTCAGCAGGACCGGCAGGATCCTGCGCAGCCGACGGTACGGGGATGGGGGTCTTGCCACGGTGGTGCCTTTCGGGGGATGGGGATGGACGAAACCTCAGGGGGTGGTGAGGTCGAATCGTTTGACCGTGACGGCGCCGCCGAGCGCCTGGGTGGCGTGGTTGAAGATCCCGAACCGGTAGCCCATAAAGAACTGCCAGGCGTTGTTGAGGGTGAACGCCGGGCCGAGCCGGGTGAAGGTGACGCCGTCAGTGCTGTAGGAGAAGGTGGCCTGCCGGCCCGATCCGGGGCGGATGTCGGCCTGGGCGCGCAGCCAGATCCGGCCGCCGGTGACCGTGGCGGCGGCCGCCTCGGTGCCGGTCGAGGTGGTGTTCCAGCTGGAGTTCATGGCCAGGCCGTTGACCATCGTCACCCGGGTGGCGCCGTTGTCGCGTTTGACGCCGATCCACGCCGAGGAGTCGCGCAGCATGGCCAGGCCGGTGCGGTCGCCGTCGCGCATGCCGGTGTAGTCGAGCTCGACGGTGGCGGTCGAGGTCGGCCCCTGGATGCGGTGCGTCAGCGTGTTGCGGGCCGCGTAGAGATCGCCGGTCACGGTCGCGGTCTGTAGCCGCAGGCCGTTGGTCAGCGACCACTTGGTGTCGTCAGGGTTGTGGTTCCACTCCCAGCGGTGGCCCAGCCGGGTGCCGGTGAACGTGTCCGGGCCGGTCATCGGCTGCACGGTTCGGGTCGTGCTGATGTTCGGCTTCGGGTAGGTGGCGCCCCACCGGCCGTTCACGGTGGTCAGCACCGGCCAGCCGTCGCCGCTCCAGGTGATCGGCGCCAGGGTCGGCACCCGGCCACCGGGGTAGGCGTCGGTGAAGGCCATGTACCACCAGTCGCCGTTCGGGGTCTGCACCAGGCCGCCCTGGTGCGGCACCCCGCCGCCGGAGATCGGGCCGGGCAGGTCGAGCAGCACCTGGCGCTGTTCGTACGGGCCCCACGGGCTGGTCGAGCGCAGCACGTACTGGCCGTTGGCGGGGCGGGTCAGCCAGATGTAGTAGTAGTTGCCGCGCTTGTACATGCGGGCGCCCTCGAGGGTGCCGATGCTCGACGGCGTGGTGTAGACGGTCTGCGCCCGTACCTGCGACGTCAGGTCCGCCGACAGCTGGGCGACGCTGATCGTCCCGTTCCCGTAGGCGACGTACGGGGTGTCGTTGTCGAACAGCAGGCCGGCGTCGTAGTAGCAGTTGTTGATCCGGGCCTTCTTGCTCCACGTGCCGTCCACCGCGGACGCCGTGTAGACGTAGGTGCGGTTGAACTCGGTGCAGCCCAGCCAGTAATACGTGCTGTTGGACGGCCGGTAGTTGAACGCCGACGCCCAGATACCCTTCACGTACGCCCGGCTGCCGGAGAGGTCGTAGGCGGCGTTGTCGAAGTCCAGCCGCGGCACCGAGTGCCCGGCGTACTCCCAGTTGACCAGGTCGTAGGAGCGCAGGATCGGCGCGCCGGGCGAGTAGTGCATGGTCGACGCCGAGTAGTAGTAGGCGTCGCCGACCCGGATGATGTCGCCGTCGGCGAAGTCCTGCCACACCACCGGGTTGGTGAAGGTGCCGCCGCCCGGGGTGCTCCCGCCGCCGACCTTGACGAGCTGCCACTGCTGGTTGGCGCCGTTCCAGTCGGCGTACTGCACGATGTTCGCCCCATCAGCGGTCGAGGCGCCCTGCACCTCCACCGCCTTGCCGCTGTTGCGGTTGATCAGCTGAACGTAGCCGTCGATGTCCTGCACGCTGAACTGCTGGTTGGCGGCGTTGTTGTCGGTCCACTGCACGATCGCGCCGCCGTCGGCGGTCGACGCGCCGGAGACGTCGAGCACCTTGCCGGAGTGCTTCGACTTCAGCCGGTAGTAGCCGTTGCCGGAGTCGACGAACTGCCACTGCTGCCAGGCGCCGTCGCCCCGGGTCCACTGGGTGATCCGGGCGCCGTCGTTCGTGGCCAGGTTGTAGACGTCCATGGCCTTGCCGCTGTTGCGGTTGACCAGCACGTACCAGGCGGTCGTGTCGATCGTGGCGGCGGACGCCGTCGTGGCGGTCACGGCGACCAGGCCGCCGGCGGTGAGCAGCAGCACGGCGGCGAGGAGCATACGTGCCAGTGGGCGCGGGATCATCGCGCACTCCCTTCTTTTGCCGGCGAGAAAGCGTCGGCGCACACCATCATTGGGAGCGATCCCAAGCTGTTGACGGGATATTGCCAGAACATTTTTCCAAACTCAAGCGGCCAATCATTCTTAGCTATAATCGCAGCTCACGGACGCGACAAAGAGCATCAGGAAATGCGCGACTCGCTGGACCGGCGCCACATAACAACTTTCCGGGGAACATTTTTCGATTCGCATTCACGTGGCGCCGAGGCGGTCCGCCGGCCTCGGAAAATCATCCGTGGCGAATGATCGGCGCGGCCGCCGGGCCCGTAATCTCTACCTCGGGAGAGGCCGGGCATGGATGCAGCAGCCGTGGCGCTGACAGCGCTGATCGTGTTCGTCTGGGGCGCGTTCTCGACCCGGCTCGGCCGGGCCGATCTCAGCGCCCCGATCGTCTTCGTCACGGTGGGCGTGCTGCTCGCCGAGGTGCTCCAGGTCATCGAGCTCGACCTCACGCCGGAGGCGATCAAGCTGCTCGCCGAGGTCACCCTGGTGTGGGTGCTGTTCGCCGACGCGTCCCGGGTGGGTTTCCGCGAGCTGCGGGCCGACCTCGGGCTGTACGCGCGCCTGCTCGGCCTGGGCCTGCCACTCACGATCGCCGCGGGGACGCTGCTGGCGGCGTGGCTCTTCGACGGCCTGGGGTTCTGGCTGGCGCTGCTGGTCGGCGCCGCGCTGGCCCCGACCGACGCGGCACTCGGCGCCTCGGTGATGACCGATCCCGCGGTGCCGGAACGGGTCCGCCGAGCGCTGAACGTCGAGAGTGGCCTCAACGACGGCATCGCGACTCCCGTGGTGATGGTCGCCATCGCCGGCGCCGTCGCCGCCGAGGGCCTGCAGGGCCACGGCGTGCGCACCGCTCTCGCCGATCTGGCGATCGGGGTGGCAGCCGGGCTGCTCACCGGCCTGGTCGGCGGGCGCGTGATGCGGATGTCCCGCCGCCGTGGCTGGGCGTCCGAGGACTTCGCCGGCCCTGCCGTTCTGGCCCTGGCGCTGGCGGCCTACGCGGGCACGCTGTGGCTGGACGGCAACGGCTTCGTCGCCGCGTTCGTCGCCGGCCTGGCGTTCGGGCACGTCGCCCGCCGCGGCGAGGCCAAGGAGGTTCTCTACGTGGAGCAGACCTCCGGACTGATGTCGTTGCTGACCTGGCTGGTCTTCGGCGCGGTCGCGGTGCCGATCGTCGTCGAGCGGGCCGACTGGCGGGTGGCCGTCTACGCCGTGCTCAGCCTCAGCGTCGTCCGGATGCTGCCCGTCGCGGCGGCCCTGGCCGGCGCCCGCTTCCCGCCACCGACCGTGGCGTTCCTCGGCTGGTTCGGGCCGCGCGGCCTCGCCTCGGTGATCTTCGCGGTGATCGCCCTGGAGGAGCTGCACGCCGAGGCCGACCGCGCCGTGGCGATCATCGGTTTGACCGTGCTGCTCAGCGTGCTGGGACACGGGCTGAGCGCGAAGCCCCTCGCCGGCCGGTACGCCACGGCCATCGCCGACGTCGACCACGCGGCCCCCGGCCGAGAGGCGGCGCCGCACCTCCCGGTCCGCGGCCTCCTCCCGCTGCACGCAGCGAGAACAACCGCGCGCACCGAGAAGGGCGAGTGACGAGAGCGCGGTGCTACCGGACCGCCGGCATCCGGGGCAGAATGCCTCCACTATGGGGGGACCTGCCGCACCGTACGTGAATCCCTTCGAGGGCCGGCGCGGGCCGCTGGCGCGGCGCGTCGCCGGGGCGGGGTTCCGCCATGAGGCCGTCGACCTGGACGGGGTCACCATCAGTTACGGCAAGGGCCCCGACAACGGCCGTCCGCTGGTGCTGATCCCGGCCCAGATGGCCACCTGGGCGACCTACGACGCCGTCCTGCCGGCGCTGGCCGAGCGTTTCACCGTCTACGCCGTGGACGTCCGCGGCCACGGCAACTCCAGCTGGACGCCGGGCGACTACTCGTGGGCCAGCGTCGGGCGCGACCTGCGGCTCTTCCTCGAACGGGTCGTGCAGCGCCCGGCGATCATCAGCGGCAACTCGTCCGGCGGCATCATCGCGCTGTGGTGCGCCGCCAATGTGCCGGCACACACCGCCGCCATCGTGCTGGAGGACGCGCCGGTCTTCTCGCTCGAGATGCCCCGCTTCCGCGACCGGGACCGGTTCGTCCACGACGGCCTGGTCCACGCCGTCGACGTGCTCGCCGACTTCGAGAAACGCCACCTCGCCGAGTATTTCCGCGGCCAGGTCCTCCCGGTGTCCGAGCGGCGTTCGAAACGGCTGCCGGACTGGTTCGTCGACCTCCTCGACCGGAAGGTGCAACGCTACGAGCGGCGCCACCCGGGCGAGCCGTCGGGTTTGTCCGCCTGGTGGTTGCCGGGAAACATCGGGGAGCTGTTCCGCTCGCTGTCGATGTTCGACCCGGATTTCGCCCGGGCCTTCGTCGACGGCCGGTTCTACGGCGACTTCTCCCACGCCGCGGCCCTGCGCGCCGTGTCGTGCCCGCTCCTGCTGCTGCACGCCACCTGGCACCGCTTCGCCGCACACGGCCTGGTCGGAGCGATGGACGACGACGACGCCCGGCGGGTGCGCGAACTCGCGCCGCAGACGGTGTACCGCCGGATCCCGGCGAACCACGTCATCCACCGGTACCGGCCGCGGCAGTTCGTCGAGGCGCTGAACGCCTTCGCCGAGGAAAGCTAGCCGGCCTCGGCGGGGCTGACCGTGAGCAGGCCGGCGAGCTGGCGCATGAGGCCGGGCCGGGCCCGGTAGTAGACCCAGGTGCCGCGGCGCTCGGCGTCGACCAGGCCGGCCTCGCGCAGCGTCTTGAGATGGTGCGAGATGGTCGGCCCGGAGAGGGTGAACGCCGGGGTCAGGTCACAGACGCACGCCTCGCCGCCGGGCGCTGACGCGATCATCGACATCAGCTGGAGCCGGACCGGATCGCCGAGGGCCTTGAACGCCGGCGCGAGGGCCGTGGCCACCTCGGCGGGCAGTTGCTGCTGGGCGAGGGGCGGGCAGCACGGCACCTCGAGGAGCGAGATCGGCTCGGCTTGTTTCGGCATGCGTCTAGGTTGACATCCATCAAAGCAACGTGCAACTCTCTGTTTCGACAGTCGTCTAATTCGAGAGACACCGAGACAGGAGCACGATGATGAGCGAGACCACCACGACCTCCGGCGGCTTCACCGGCGACCCGGCAGCCGCGTTCACCGCGGCCGGCGCCGGCGCCGGCGGATGCTGCGGCAACCCGGCCCAGGCCGCTCCCGCCCCGTGTTGCGGCACCGCCGCCGAGGCACGCCAGGAGTCCGCCTGCTGCGGCACCGCCGCCAAGCAGGAGGCGGTCGCGGCCGGACAGGGCTGCTGCGGATGACCAGCCCCACCGCCCCGGCGTCCGCGGTCGCCGGGCTGGAGGCGCTGCTGGCGCGGGCGTCCGCCGAGCGGATGAGCGCCACGGTCGCGACCCTCGCCGGCGAAGCGTTCGCCGGACGGCGCGTCGGCAGCCCGGGCGCGGCCGCGGCCCGCGACTGGCTCGCCGGCCACCTCACCGGCACCGGCGCCCGGGTGACAGCGGAGCCGTTCGCCGTGCGCCAGGTGTCTGAGGTGTACCGGTCGCCGATGGTGACCTGGCAGCGCGATCGGACCACGGTGGCGCTGACGTTCGGCCGCGATGTCGCCGTGCACCTCGCATCGGCCGACATGCCGAAGATCCATGCGGCCGGGCTTGCCGTCGCCGGTTACGGCGACCCCGCCGGGCGGTGGTTGCTCGTCCCGGCCGGGATGGGCCTGTTCGACGCCTACGGGCACGCCGACGGCGCGGCCGGCCTGCTGGTCAGCCGGGGTGTGGACGCCGACGGCTGGCACTTCACCACGCTGGCCGGCTCCGGCCCGGGTCCCCTGCCCGTGCTGTCCGTGGAGAGCGGCCTGCACCAGCGGATGACCGACGCCGCCCGGCGCGCCGACGGCGGCGGGACCCTGGCCGCGAGCACGCCGATCCGCCGGATCGACGTGACCGGGGTGAACCTGCACGCCCGCTACCGGCCGGCCCGGCCGGGCGGCACGGATCTGCTGCTCACCGCCCACTACGACGGGGTCGGTGACCATCCCGGGCTGCGGCAGCCCGCGGCCGCCGACAACGCCAGCGGCGTCGCCGTGGTGTGCGAGGCCGCCCGCCTGCTCGCACCGGCCCTGCCGGACGGCGCCGGGCTGTCGGTGGCGCTGCTCGACGGCGAGGAGACCGGCGCGCTCGGCTCCGCCCACCACGCCCAGCGGTTGGTCGCCGCCGGACAGCAACCGCTGGTGATCAACGTCGACGGCGCCGGCCACCTCCACCAGGCCGCCGCGGTCGAGGCGGGCGGTCCCGCCCACGGGCTGCTCGCGGTCCTGGACCAGGCCGCCCGGCACGTCGGCCTTCCCCTGGCGGCGGGGCCGGTGGCCTCCGACAACCGCAGCTATGCGGCCGCCGGGCTCGCGGCGGTCGGCATCGGGGCGGGCATGGCCGGTTATCACAGCCCGGCCGACACGGCCGACCGCGTCGAGCCGGAGACGATGACCGCTCTGGCCCGTCTGGTGGTGGCGACCGCTAGACTTTCATCGTTGATCGGCGATGAACGATGAAAGGCGTGATGGCGCATGGCCGACCTGCTCGACCGGGGCGTGGCCGAGGAGTACGCCTCCTGGTTCCGCGCCCTCGCGGATCCGTCGCGGGTGCAGATCGTGGAGTACCTGGCTCGCCAAGCCCGCCCCCTGCCGGTCGGCGAGATCGTCGCCGCGGTCGGCCTGGCCCAGTCGACCGTGTCCCAGCACCTGAAGATCCTCACCGACGTGCGGTTCGTGCTGGTGGAGCCGGTCGGCACCGCCCGTCACTACCGGATCAACACGCGCTGCGTCGACTGCTTCCCGTCCGCCGCCGACGTGGTGATGGGCCGTCCCGCACCCACCCCGGCCGGGAGCTGCGGATGACCGTCACCGTCCGGCCGATGCTGGCCGGCGACGCCGGCGCGGTGCTGGAGATCTACCAGGCGGGCCTGGACGGCGGAAACGCCAGCTTCGAGACCACCGCGCCGACCTGGGAGCAGTTCGACGCGGCGAAACTGCCCGGCCACCGCCTGGTCGCCGTGGACGCCGGCGGCGCCCTGCTGGGCTGGGTGGCGGTGGCGCCGGTGTCGGCCCGCGCCGTCTACGCCGGCGTGGTCGAGCACTCGGTCTACGTCCGTCCGGCCGCCCAGGGCCGGGGCGCCGGCCGGGCCCTGCTCCAGGCCCTGATCGCCTCCACGGAAGCGGCCGGCGTCTGGACGATCCAGTCCGGGGTCTTCCCGGAGAACACCGCCAGCCTCGCCCTCCACCACGCCTGCGGGTTCCGCACCGTCGGCGTCCGCGAACGCGTCGGCCGCCACACCGCCCGTGACAACCAGTGGCGCGACGTCGTGCTTCTCGAACGCCGCAGCCCGCTCATCAGCTGACCTCTTACCTCCTGACAGGAGTTCCTCACCATGACGACCGATCTTCCGGTTGTGATCATCGGCGCCGGGCCGGTGGGCCTGGCCGCCGCCGCCCACCTCGCCGAGCGTGGCCTGCCGTTCCTGGTCCTGGAAGCCGGCGACGAACCGGCTGCCGCCGTGCGCGAGTGGGGCCACGTGCGGCTGTTCTCGCCGTGGCGCTACAACATCGACGCCGCCGCGGCCCGGCTGCTGAGCGACGCCGGCTGGGTGCGGCCCGACGACGACCGGCTGCCGACCGGCGCCGAGCTCGCCGCCGACTATCTGCAGCCGCTCGCCGACCTGCCCGCCGTCAAGCCGAACGTGCGCTACCGGGCCCGGGTCGCGGCGGTGACCCGGTTCGGACTCGACCGGGTCCGCAGCGCGGGCCGCGAGAACACCCCCTTCCTGATCCGGCTCGCCGGCGGGGAGGACATCCGCGCCGGCGCCGTCATCGACGCCTCCGGCACCTGGAACACCCCGAACGTGCTCGGCGCCCACGGGATCGCCGCGCACGGCGAGACCGAGGCTCAGGCGTACGTCGAAAGTGCTCTTCCGGACGTGCTGGGCCGCGACCGGGACCGGTTCGCCGGCCGGCGAACCGTCGTGGTGGGCGCCGGGCACTCGGCCGCCAACACGATCCTGGCGCTCGCCGCCCTGGCCGAGCAGGCCCCGGGCACCAGCGTGACCTGGGCGATCCGGTCGAGCAGCCCGGTGCGCACCTACGGCGGTGAGATCGCTGACGCGCTGCCGGCCCGCGGCGCGCTCGGCACCCGGCTGCGCGAGCTCGTCGAATCCGGAACGGTCACGCTGCTCACCGAGTTCCGGGTGGAGCGGGTCAGCGCCGACGGTGCCGCGGTGCGGCTGTCCGACGGCGAACGCACCGTCGTCGCCGACCGCATCGTGTCCGCGACCGGCTTCCGCCCCGACCACGGCATCGTCTCCGAGCTGCGGCTCGACCTCGACCCGATCCTCGGATCGACCCGGGCGCTGGCTCCGCTGATCGACCCGAACGAGCACTCCTGCGGCACCGTCCCGCCGCACGGCGTCGACGAGCTCACCCACCCGGAGCCGGGCTACCACGCGATCGGCGTGAAGAGCTACGGGCGGGCGCCGACGTTCCTGCTCGCCACCGGCTACGAGCAGGCCCGCTCGGTGGTGGCCGCGCTCGCCGGCGACTGGGACGCCGCCCGTGACGTGCGGCTCGACCTGCCCGAGACCGGCGTCTGCAACAGCGACCCGATCGAGGGCGCCGACTCGGTCGCGGCCGGCGGCGGCTGCTGCGGGGCGCCGGCCCCGGTCGCGGTCGAACCGGCCGGCCGCGGGCTCGCCACCGGCATCGCCGGCGGGCTGCTCAGCGCGCCGCTCACCGTGATCACCCTCGGCGACCAGCCCGCCGACGGGCAGACCGGTTCCTGCTGCGGATGACCAGCGACGGCCCGCCGGCCACCACGAGTGGCCGGCGGGTGTTCCGCGGCCGGCGGATCGTCGCCACCTTCGCCGTCACGCAGACCGTCGGTTACGGCTGCCTCTACTACAGCTTCGCCGTCCTGCTGCACCCGCTCGCCACCGACCTGGACGCCTCACCCGCCGCCGTCACCGGGGCCTTCACCCTCGCCGTTCTCGTGCAGGCCGCGATGGCCGTACCCGTCGGAAGGTGGCTCGACCGGCGCGGTGGCCGCGCCCTGATGACCGCCGGCGCCGCCCTCGGCGCCGGCATGCTGATCGCCTGGTCGCAGGCGCAGACCGTGTGGCAGCTCTATCCGATCTTCGCCGGTCTCGGCGTCGCGGCCGCGACGGCCCTGTACGAACCGGCCACCGCCGTCATCGTCTCCTCCTTCGACGCCGGCCGCCGCCCGCGGGCGATCCTCGGCATGATCGTCGTCGCCGGCTTCGCCAGCACCATCTTCATGCCCCTGACCGGCCTGCTGGAACACCGCTACGGCTGGCGCGCCACCCTGCTGCTGCTGGCCACGCTGTACGGGTCCGTCGCCGTCCCGCTGCACCTGCTGGTCGTGCCCCGCCGCACCCACGCCGCCGCGCCGGCGGCCGCGATGCAGCGCCGCGCCGCGATCCGCGACGGCCGGTTCTGGTGCCTGGCCGTCGCGTTCGTCGCGCACAGCGCCGCGATGAGCACCATGACCGTCCACCTGGTCGGTTTCCTGACCAGTCGCGGACACCCGGCCACCTTCGCCGCCACCATCGCCGGGCTCCTCGGCGTTCTCTCCGTCACCGGGCGGCTGCTGCTCACCGCCGCCGGGCGCCGGATCCGCCTCTACCGGCTGGTCGCCGCCGTCTTCGCCCTGCAGGCCGTCGCCGCGTTCAGCCTGCCGCTGGTCGCCGGCAGCCGGGCCGGGGCGGTCGCCGGAGTGGTCGCTTTCGGGCTGGGCTTCGGCCTGGCCAGCCTGGCCACCCCGCAGCTGCTCGCCGACCGCTACGGCACCACCGCGTACGCCGGCATCGCCGGCACCCTCGCCGCCTTCGTCACCGTGGCCAAGGCGGGCGCGCCGCTGGCCGG
>NZ_JBEZZB010000027.1:23469-80309 GCF_040638955.1 Actinoplanes sp. NPDC024001 | reverse complement strand
TCAACCTTCCGCCGCCGCTGCCTTCAACGATCCCGTGACTCCCACTACCGCAAACGACTCAGCACGCTCGGAAGCTACGAACCGCCGTAGCAGTACTAGAAGGCGGCAAGCCACAGCCGCCCGAGCGACGCGAAGTCCCGGCCGCCTAGAAGGCGGCAAGCCACAGCCGCCCACATGACGTAAAGCCCGGCCGCCAAGATCGCGGCGTGATAGGTCTCGCAGGTCTGCTTGAATCCGGGAAGCTCCGACTCCGAGGGCATCGGATTGGGGCCGAAGGCCGCAAGCCACGGCCGTCCGGGCAGCGGTCAGTCCATCTTGCTCCACTCGCGGAGCTGCTGGGCGACCGAGCGATCACCATCCACCCGGACATCCTCCACGGGGATCCGCCGGTAGAGCAGCAACACCAGATCGCTCGCGGTGCCCCGGATGCGGGTGACCGGCTCGCCGCTCGCGGCGGGGCCGGCGGTGGCTCCGGACGGGGAGAGGTCGAGCGTCCACGACGGGCCCTCGATGGCCTGGAACTGCACCCGGGCCGGGCGATGCGGCCACGCGCCGAGCGAGCCGAGCCCGACGGAGAGGAACTCGGCCACCCCGTCGACCGCGACGGCGGCCGGCAGTGGCTCCGGCTTGCCCAGCGCCTCCTGGGCGTCGAAGGCGTGCACCGCCGCCTCCTGCACCTGATGCCGGGCGACCGCCCCGGCGGTCAGCGGCGCGCCGGAACCAGCCCACCAGGCCCAGCTGGGCGAGTCGGGGCCGGCGGCGCGCAGGGCCGTCACCAGCAGGCGCGTGGACTCCTCGAACCACTCGAGCAGGTCACCGTGTGGCTCCCGGTCACCGCGCTGCTCCACCGAGGGTGGGGCGGAGTCGTCGGCGAGGGACACGGTGACCGCCCAGAAACGCTGGACCGCGCCGAGGTGGGCGACCAGGTCACGCAGCGACCAGTCGGGACAGCCGGGCACCCGGGCCGTCAGGTCGCCGGCCGCGGCGGCGTCGCGCAGGGCGGCCGAGCGGCCCACGATCAGGGACAACAGCTCGGGGAACGGCGGTGTCGACGTCATTCCCGGTTTCTACCACCGGGGTACGACAAAGGGCGGCGCGCTGACCACGCACCGCCCTCATGGCGTACCTCAGACGTTGAAGCCGAGCGCTCGCAGCTGCTCACGCCCGTCGTCAGTGATCTTGTCGGGGCCCCACGGCGGGAGCCACACCCAGTTGATCCGGAAGTCCTGGACCAGCCCGCCGCCGGGGCCGGTGGTCAGCGCCTGCCGGGTCTGGTCCTCGATGACGTCGGTCAGCGGGCAGGCCGCGGAGGTCAGCGTCATGTCGAGGGTGGCGACGTTGTCGTCGTCCACGTGGGTGCCGTAGACCAGGCCGAGGTCGACCACGTTGATGCCGAGCTCGGGGTCGACGACGTCCTTCATCGCCTCTTCGATGTCGGCGACGGACGCCTTCTTCGCCGCCGGCTTGTCCGCCGCTTCCGAGACGCTGGCCGCGGGAACCTCGACCGGCTCGCCGGCCTCGGCCGCCTCGGCGCGCTCGGCGGCGAGCCAGGCGGGAACCTCGTCAGCGGAGGGATCGCTGGCCGAACCCGGCGCGGTAGCCACCGTCTGGGCGGAATCAGTCTTGTCAGTCATGCCTTCACCTCCGGGCTCACGCCCACGTCGACACCGGCACGGGCGGCCGCGTCCTTGAACGCCATCCACGGCAGGAGCGCGCACTTCACCCGGGCCGGGAACTTCGCCACGCCGGCGAACGCGATGCCGTCGCCGAGCACGTCCTCGTCCGGCTCGATCTGGCCGCGGCTCTGCATCAGCTCCACGAACGCGTGGTGGATCTCCGAGGCTGCCGCCGGGTCCTTACCCTGCACCAGTTCGTGCAGCACGGACGCGGAGGCCTGGCTGATCGAGCAGCCGAGGCCGTCGTAGGAGATGTCCGTCAGGTCGGCCGTCACCCGTACGGTGATCTCGTCCCCGCAGGTCGGGTTGACGTGATGCGCCTCCCCGTCGAACGGATCGCGCAGCCCGCGCCCGTGCGGGTTCTTGTAGTGATCGAGGATGATCTCCTGGTAGAGACCGTCGAGCATCATCAGCCGAACACCTTCCGCACCTGGTCGAGACCGCGCGCCAGGGCGTCGATCTCGGCCGTGGTCGTGTAGAGGTAGAACGAGGCCCGGGTCATCGCCGGCACGCTGAAACGCGAGCAGACCGGCCGCGCGCAGTGATGGCCGACCCGCACCTCGACCCCGAGTGCGTCGAGCACCTGTCCCACGTCGTGCGGATGTACCCCGTCGACGCCGAACGACACCGTGCCACCACGCCCCTCCGGCGATGCGGGCCCGAAGATCCGCACGCCGGGAACAGAGGTGAGCGCGTCCAGCGCGTACCGAGTGATGTCCTGCTCGTGCTGGTGGATCGCCGCCATGCCCAACCCGGACAGGTAGTCGACCGCCGCGCCGAGGCCGATGGCCTCGGTGATCGGTGGCGTGCCGGCCTCGAACCGCGCCGGAGGCGCGGCGTAGGTGGTGCCGGCCATCGTGACCGTCTCGATCATCGAGCCGCCGGCCAGGAACGGCGGCAGCTGCGCGAGCAGGTCGAACCGGCCCCAGAGCACGCCGATGCCGGTCGGGCCGAGCATCTTGTGCCCGGTGAACGCGATCAGGTCGGCGCCGAGCGACTGCACGTCGATCGGCAGGTGCGGCACCGACTGCGAGCAGTCGAGCATCAGCAGCGCACCGACCTCGCGGGCCCGGGCCGAGATCCGCGACACGTCGTTGATCGTGCCGAGCACGTTGGACATGTGCACGACCGAAACGATCTTGGTACGTGAGGTGATCAGCGAGTCCAGCTGCGACTCGTCGAGACGGCCCTCGTCGGTGATGCCGAACCAGCGCAGCGTGGCGCCGGTCCGCTCGCAGAGGAGCTGCCAGGGGACGATGTTGGAGTGATGCTCCATCTCGGAGATCACGACCTCGTCCCCCGGCCCGAGGCGCAGCATCTGCCCGGCCGAGTGGGCGACCAGGTTGATCGCCTCGGTGGAGTTCTTGGTGAACACCACCTCGTCCGGGCTCGCCGCGCCGATGAACGTCGCGATGCGGGCCCGGGCCCCCTCGTACGCCTCGGTCGACTCCGTGCCGAGCGTGTGCACCGAGCGGGACACGTTGCCGTTGTACCGCTCCTGGTGCGCGCGCATGACGTCGAGCACCTGCACCGGTTTCTGCGAGGTGTTGGCGCTGTCCAGGTAGACCAGCGGGTGGCCGTTGACCTCCCGCTCGAGGATCGGGAAGTCCTTGCGGACCCGCTCGACGTCGAAGCTCACGATCTCTCCTAGCGAATCAGGCGCGGGTGAGGAACTTCTCGTAACCCTCGGCCTCGAGCTGCTCGGCGAGCTCCGGGCCACCCTCCTGAACGATCTTGCCGCCCACGAAGACGTGCACGAAGTCCGGCTTGATGTAGCGCAGGATCCGGGTGTAGTGGGTGATCAGCAGGAAGCCGGTCGTCCCGGTCGCGCGGACCCGGTTCACGCCCTCGCTGACCACCCGCAGGGCGTCGATGTCGAGGCCGGAGTCGGTCTCGTCGAGGATCGCCATCTTCGGCTTGAGCAGCTCGAGCTGCATGATCTCGTGCCGCTTCTTCTCACCGCCGGAGAAGCCCTCGTTCACGTTGCGCTGGGCGAACGCGGGGTCCATCTGCAGCTTCTCCATGGCGCCGCGCAGCTCGCCGGCCCAGGTGCGCAGCTTCGGCGCCTCACCGTCGATCGCGGTCTTCGCGGTACGCAGGAAGTTCGCCACCGACACGCCGGGCACCTCGACCGGGTACTGCATGGCGAGGAAGAGGCCGGCGCGGGCGCGCTCGTCCACGCTCAGCTCCAGGATGTCCTGGCCGTCCAGGGTCACCGTGCCGCCGGTGATCTCGTACTTCGGGTGGCCGGCGATGGAGTAGGCCAGCGTCGACTTGCCGGAGCCGTTCGGGCCCATGATGGCGTGCGTCTCGCCCGACTTGATGGTGAGGTCGACCCCGGCGAGAATCGGCTTCAGCTCGCCATCCGGCAGCTTCACCGAAACCTGCAGGTCGCGGATCTCCAGGGTGCTCACGGCTCTACTCCATTACTCGGTGTCGTCGAAACGTAGATGTCGCCGTCGCGGATCTCGACGGGATAGATCGCCACCGGGTCGATGGCGGGCGGTCCGGAAGGCTCACCGGTACGCAGGTCGAACCGGGAGCCGTGCAGCCAGCACTCCAGCGTGCACCCGTCCACCTCCCCCTCGGAGAGCGCCACCGAAGCGTGGCTGCACTCGTCGCGGACGGCATAGAAATTGTCGTCGTCGGCGTGCACGACCGCGATCTCGACACCGTCGATCTCCACCTGGAGAGCGGTGCCTTTCGCGACATCGGTCACCGGGCCGACATTCTCAAAGGCCACTGTCGACCAGCCGGGCCTCGATGGCGTCGCCGAGCCGCTCGCGCAGCTCCTCGACCGGAATCTTGTTGATCAGCTCGGCGAAGAAGCCGCGGACCACCAGCTTGCGAGCCTCGCCCTCGGGGATGCCGCGCGCCATCAGGTAGAACAGCTGCTCGTCGTCGAACCGGCCGGTCGCGCTCGCGTGCCCGGCGCCGGCGATCTCACCGGTCTCGATCTCCAGGTTGGGCACGGAGTGAGCGACGGCGCCGTCGGTGAGGACCAGGTTCCGGTTGATCTCGTAGGTGTCGGTGCCGGTCGCCGCGGCCCGGATCAGCACGTCGCCGACCCAGACGGTCTGCGCCGACTTGCCCTGCAGCGCGCCGCGGTAACCCACGTAGCTGCGGCAGTCCGGCACGCTGTGGTCGACCAGCTGGCGGTGCTCGTGGTGCTGACGGGAATCGGCGAAGTAGAGGCCCCACAGCTCGGCGTCGCCGCCGCGCCCCGTGTACTCCACGCTGGTGAACTGCCGGACCAGGTCGCCGCCGAGGGTGACCTGCAGGTGCTGGACGCGGGCGTCCTTGCCGACCCGGAACTTGATGTGCTGGGCCTGCACCGCGTCGCGGTCCCACTCGGCGAGCGTCACGAAGGTGAGCTGGGCGCTGTCGCCAAGCACGACCTCGATGTTGTCCGCCAGGGTGACCGAGCCGGTCTGCTCCAGGATGATCGTCGCCTTGGCGAAGTTGCCCACCTTCACGAAGGTGCGCGCCGCCGCGGCGTCGCCGCCCTTGCCGACGAGCCGGATGACCGCCGCCTCGGCCGGCTCGGCCTCGGGCGCCACCTCGATCAGGGTGACGCCGGCGGCCGAACCGAACGCGAGCGCGCTGATCCGGTCGAACGGGGTGAGCACCGGGTCCACGGAGTCCGCCGAGGACACCGTGACGCCGGCCGGCAGGTCGCCGTACTCGACCGACGGCGCCGCACCGGTCAGCGACGTGGCCTTGACCAGGTCACCCAGTCGCTTGAGCGGGGTGAAACGCCACTCTTCCTCCAGGCCGTTGAGGGCCGGGAAGTCGGCGACGTCGAAGGAGCGCAGCACCTGCGACTTGGTGCTCGGCGGGGCGATGGCCTCGGTAGTCATTTCTTCCTTTAAATCCGAATCCAACAGGAGCGGCTGGTCAGCCGACAGCGCCTTCCATCTGCAGTTCGATCAGGCGGTTCAGCTCCAGCGCGTACTCCATCGGGAGCTCCTTGGCGATCGGCTCGATGAAGCCACGCACGATCATCGCCATCGCCTCGTCCTCGGTCAGGCCGCGGCTCATCAGGTAGAAGAGCTGGTCCTCGCTGACCTTGGAGACGGTCGCCTCGTGACCCATGTTCACGTCGTCCTCGCGGATGTCGACGTACGGGTACGTGTCGGAGCGGGAGATCGTGTCGACCAGGAGCGCGTCGCACTTGACGGTGCTCTTCGAGTTCGACGAGCCCTCCAGCACCTGCACCAGACCCCGGTACGACGTGCGGCCGCCACCCCGGGCGATCGACTTGGAGACGATCGTCGAGGAGGTGTTCGGCGCGGCGTGCACCATCTTGGCGCCGGAGTCCTGGTGCTGGCCCTCGCCGGCCATGGCGATCGAGAGCACCTCGCCCTTGGCGTGCGGGCCGGTCATGTAGACCGCCGGGTACTTCATCGTCACCTTGGAGCCGATGTTGCCGTCGATCCACTCCATGGTCGCGCCCTCTTCGCAGGTGGCGCGCTTGGTGACCAGGTTGTAGACGTTGTTCGACCAGTTCTGGATGGTCGTGTAGCGCACCCGGGCGTTCTTCTTCACGACGATCTCGACGACCGCGGAGTGCAGCGAGTCGGACGAGTAGATCGGCGCGGTGCAGCCCTCGACGTAGTGCACGTAGCTGCCCTCGTCGGCGATGATCAGGGTCCGCTCGAACTGGCCCATGTTCTCCGTGTTGATCCGGAAGTAGGCCTGCAGCGGGATGTCCACGTGCACGCCCTTCGGCACGTAGATGAACGAGCCACCGGACCACACCGAGGTGTTCAGCGCGGCGAACTTGTTGTCGCCGACCGGGATCACCGTGCCGAAGTACTCCTTGAAGATGTCCTCGTGCTGCTTGAGCGCGGTGTCCGTGTCGAGGAAGAGGACACCCTGGGCCTCGAGGTCCTCACGGATCGCGTGGTAGACGACCTCGGACTCGTACTGCGCGGCGACACCGGCGACGAGACGCTGCTTCTCCGCCTCCGGGATGCCGAGCTTGTCGTACGTGTTCTTGATGTCCTCGGGCAGCTCCTCCCAGGAAGCGGCCTGCTTCTCGGTGGAACGCACGAAGTACTTGATGTTCTGGAAGTCGATGCCGGTGAGGTCGGCGCCCCAGTTCGGCATGGGCTTGCGGTCGAACAGGCGCAGGCCCTTGAGGCGAAGGTCGAGCATCCACTGCGGCTCGCTCTTCTTCGCGGAGATGTCGCGCACCACGGCCTCGGACAAGCCACGCTGAGCAGCCGCGCCGGCAACGTCGGCGTCGGCCCAGCCGTACTCGTACTTCCCAAGAGCCGCGAGGTGCTCTTCCTGGGTGACGATCTGGTCAGTCATCTATCTGTCCTAACCGTTGATGACGGGATGTGTGTCGTGCACACCCCGTCGCCGTGGGCGATGGTGGCGAGGCGCTGCACGTGAGTGCCGATGAGCCGGGAGATGACTTCGGTCTCGGCGTCGCACAGCTGAGGAAACTCGGCAGCCACGTGGGCCACCGGGCATGAATGCTGGCACAGCTGCCCGCCGGACGCGATCGTGGTCGCGTTGGCAGCGTAACCTTCGGCGGTCAGCGCCTCGGCGAGCGCCTCCGCGCGCGCGATCGGATCGTGACCGGCCGAGCGCAGAGCGGCCTCCAGCCGCTCCCCCAGGGCTTGGACCTGGGCGGTGGCGAAGGCACTGACCGCTTCCGGGCCGCCGTGCTGGGCGATCCAGCGCAGCGCCGCGGTGGCGATGCCGTCGTAGTGGTGCGGGTTGAGATCCTCGCGGGCGGCCGCGGTGAGCGCGAACGCCTTGGCGGGGCGGCCCCGGCCGCGGGGACGGACGCTACGCACCTCCCGGGTCTCCACCCGGTTGTCGGCGAGCATGGCGTCGAGGTGCTTGCGGATCGCCGCGGGGCTCAGACCCAGCTCGGCTCCGAGCTCGGCCGCCGTGGCGGCGCCACGCTCCAGGAGCAGCTGGGCGACCCGGTCACGGGTGCGCCCGTCCGACGCGGCGGCGGACGCCACCACACCGGTCTGGATCTGCACCTCGTATTTCACTACGCCAACGTTACGTATTTCGCCAGCGCCCTGCAAACCGATCCCCGGTGATCCGTCCCACCGGTTGCCGGAGCTGGGAAAACCGGTCGTTCGGCGCACGCGTACGATTCGCCGCGTGAAGTACTCCGTCCGGAGCCGCCTGGCGTCCACCATGCGCCCGCTCGCCCTGGCCTCCCTGGTCGCCAACGTCGGGCTGATCGTCACCGGAGCGGCCGTCCGCCTGACCAAATCCGGTCTCGGCTGCCCCACCTGGCCCCGATGCACCGAGGACTCGTACACGACCACGCCCGAGATGGGTGTGCACGGTGTGATCGAGTTCGGCAACCGCCTGTTGACGTTCGTGCTGGTGGCCCTCGCCTTCGCCTGCTTCGCGGCCGCGCTGGCGACCCGCCGCCGGGCGCTGATCGTGCTGTCGGTCGCCGTGGCGCTCGGCATCCCCGGCCAGGGTGTGGTGGGCGGCATCACGGTGCTCACCGACCTCAACCCGTGGGTGGTCGGCCTGCACTTCATCCTTTCCGTCGCGCTGATCGCCGGCTGCTACGCCCTCTGGCGCCGCGCCGGTGAGGGCGACGGCAAACCGGTCCGGCTGGTCCCCGCCCCGATCCGTCACCTGGCCTGGATCACCACCACGGTCAGCTTCGCGGTCATCGCGGCCGGCGTCGTGGTCACCGGCAGCGGCCCGCACGCCGGCGACGCGAACGCGAAACGCAACGGCCTCGACCCGGAGACGGTCTCGCAGATCCACGCCGACCTGGTGTTCCTGCTGATCGGCCTCAGCGTCGCGCTCTGGTTCGCCCTGCGGGCGCTCGGCGCTCCGCGGGCCGCGATCCGCGCCGCCGCCGTTCTGATCGCCGTCGAGCTCGGCCAGGGCGTGATCGGCTTCGTCCAGTACTTCACCAACCTGCCGGTGCTGCTGGTCGCCGCGCACATGCTCGGCTCCGGCCTGGTCTGGACCTCCACCCTCGCGGTCCTCTGGTCGCTGCGCGAACGCCCCGCCGTTCCGGCGGAACCCAGCACGGCTCCCTCCGACGAGGTTCGCCCGCTCACCGAGCCGGTCACCGCTTAGACCGATATCCGGTACGGCTGACCCGTCCCGCCCAGCTACACCGCCCGTGACATGGGGCGGAGTAGTTGGGCGGGCGTGCTTCGGGCGTACCCCGCAAGGGCGCGAGTGAGAAGCGCGGTCTCGCCGTGCGGGGTGGAGATGCGCAACGGGCCGCTGACGGAAGGTCAGCGGCCCGGCGGGCGAACGGGTGGATCAGAGACGCGCGAGGATCGCGTCGGCGAGGCGGCCGGCGGCCGCCGGGTCCGTGCGCAGGAAGAGCGACGGCTCAGTCAGCTCCAGCTCGATCAGCAGGGGCGAGCCGTCCGGGCCGGGGATCATGTCGACGCGCGCGTAGAGCAGGCGCTTGGCGCCGCCCGGGACCGCGGCGAGGACACGCTCGGCGAGGGCCAGCTCGCCGGGTGACGGCGTGCGTGGCGTGATGCTCTCGTCGCCCGCGTCGAGGGCGCCCTCGCCCGGCGCCTTGAGCATCGCGCCCTTGCGGATGCCGTGGCTGAAGGTCAGCTCGCCGGCCGCGTCGGGCGTGCAGAGGACCGCGGTCTCGCCGGCAGTGTCGACCGCCGCGAGGTACGGCTGGATCATGGCGGTGCGGCCGCCGCCGGTCAGACGCTCGACGTGAGCCTGCGCCGGCTCGCGCTGGGCGGGCAGCGCGTAACGGCCGGTGTCGTGGCTGCCGGCGCTGATCGTCGGCTTGACCACCCACTCGCCCTCGGCGGGCGGGGCCCACGTCTGGCCGGGACCGACGAACTCGGTCGGGATGATCGGGACGCCCGCCGCAGCGAGCTCGCTCAGGTACCGCTTGTCGGTGTTCCACGCGACGATCTCGGCCGGGTTGGCCAGACGGGGAACGCGGTGGGCCCACTCGACGAAGGCGTCGCGCCGGGCCACGTAGTCCCAGGGCGACCGGATGACCGTGAGGTCGTAACGGGACCAGTCCGCGGTGTCGTCGTCCCAGCGGACCGCCTCGACGACCACCCCGCGCGCACGCAACTCGTCGCGCAACGGGTGATCGTCGTCCCAGAGGTCGGGAAAGGTGGCGCAGGTAACCAGCGCCACCCGGGTTTCGTGGCTCACTAGCGGGCCATGCTCCGGCGCGCCATCGAACGCCACAGGTCGTTGCTGGGCCGCATCTGCTCGAGAAGCTCGCGCTCCCACTCGTTCTCCACCTCGACACCGGCGTGCTCGCAGGCCTTGCGGGCCTGGTTGGTGTCCTGGGCGAACTGGTCGGACCACTCACCGTCCTCACCGACGAGGACGATGCGGGCGCCGCGCTTACCGACGTACTCGACCACCGCCTTCGCACCGCCGTGCTCGGCGGCGAAAGACTTGATCTCGGAGGTCAGTGTCGTAACGGAACCTTCTGCCATGGAGCGAAGCCTAAGCAGTCATCCCCGACACGCGGGGGTATCCGCGGCCTTTTTGTGACTCCAATTACCTGCGGGTTTCAAAACTCGGCGCATTGTTATGCGCCGATAACGCCCGAATTGCACCACGGCTGACAATCAAACCTTCGAGTGACGGACAGTGACTGACACTGACCACAATCCGGGCATCCTGTGCGACGCCGATCAGAGCAGCGCGTCGACCGCGACCGCCATGAAGACCACGGTGAGGTACGTGATCGACAGGTGGAACAGCCGCATCGGCTTGACCGGGGTGCCGACCTTGGCCCGGTAGACCAGGCGGATCGCCTCGCCCAGGAAGACGGCGCCCATCACGATCGCGGTGACGCCGTAGACCGGCCCCAGGCCGAGCGGCCACGCCGCCAGCGAGGCGGCGACGGTCAGGACTGTGTAGACGAGGATCTCGAAGTTCACCCGGTCCATCGAGCGGACTACAGGGAGCATCGGGATCCCGGCCCGCGCGTAGTCGTCCTTGTACTTCACCGCGAGCGCATAGAAGTGCGGCATTTGCCAAAAGAAGACAACCGCAAAAAGCGCCCATCCCATCGGGGCGATGGTGCCGGTGACCGCGGCCCAGCCGATGATCACCGGAGCCGCGCCGCAGACGCCGCCCCAGAAGGTGTTCGCCGGGGTCCGCCGCTTCAGCCACATCGTGTAGACGACGTCGTAGTAGAAGATCGACGCGGCGGTGAGCGCGGTCGCCAGCCAGTTGGTGAAGGCGCCCATCAGCACGACCGAGATCACCGCGAGGGTGAGCCCGAAGATCAGCACGGCCCGCGGCGTGATCTCGTGCGCCGGCAGCGGGCGCCGCTTCGTACGGCGCATCAGCTGATCGATGTCGCGATCGATGTAGCAGTTCAGTGCGCTCGCCGCGCCACCGGCCAGGGCGCCGCCGACCAGGACCACGAAGAACGTCACCGGGTCCGGCCAGCCGCCGGCCGCCAGGATCATCGTCGGCACGGTGGTGACGAGAAGGAGCTCGACGATCGCCGGCTTGGTCAGCGCCAGGTACGCCCGGAACACCGCGCCCCGGTCCCGTCGAGTTTGGGCACGTGGCGCAGGCTCCGCCACGCCGGGCGGCCGTCCGTGGACGGGACGCTCGGTGATCATGCTCACGGACAGCCACCTTCCGGCATCGGCTCTGACTCGCGGCCGTGGCCGGGGATCCACCCGGCGGCCCGCCCGGACAGCGTACGCGCAGTGGTATCCGCTGCTCGGGGCACCCAGCACGGGTGCAGACGGTCACACCATCTTCAACCGGCGTGTCCGCTCACAGCGTATGTGCCTAAGGCGTTCACTGCGCACGTGTTTAGCCCGACTGGATAGGGTCAAGCCGAAAAGGGTTCCATTATTTTGCCCGAGGAGCAGAACCGACGTGGCTGCCACAGATCCCGCTCTCAACTGGTCCGACCTCGACCGCAAGGCGGTGGACACGACCCGGGTCCTGGCCATGGATGCCGTGGAGAAGGCCGGCAACGGCCACCCCGGTACCGCCATGAGCCTGGCACCGGCCGCCTACCTGCTGTTCAACCGCGTGATGCGGCACGATCCGACGGATCCGGAGTGGGCGGGACGCGACCGCTTCGTGCTGTCCTGCGGTCACTCCAGCCTCACCCTCTACATTCAGTTGTTCCTCAACGGTTACAGCCTGTCGCTGGACGACCTGAAGGCGCTGCGCCAGTGGGACTCGCTGACCCCGGGTCACCCGGAGTACGGCCACACGCCGGGCGTCGAGATCACCACCGGTCCCCTCGGCCAGGGCATCGGCAACGCCGTCGGTATGGCCATGTCGGCCCGCCGCCAGCGCGGCCTGTTCGACCCGGACGCCGCCCCCGGTGAGTCGCCGTTCGACCACTACGTCTACTCGATCGCCTCGGACGGCGACATCGAGGAGGGCGTCAGCCACGAGTCGAGCGCCATCGCCGCGGTGCAGAAGCTCGGCAACCTCGTGCTGATCTACGACGACAACGAGATCTCCATCGAGGACGACACCCGGATCGCCAAGAACGAGGACGTCGGCGCGCGCTACGAGGCGTACGGCTGGCACGTCCAGACCGTGGCCTGGCGCGGCGAGGGCGAGTACGCGGAAGACGTCGAGGCGCTCTGGAACGCGATCCAGGCCGCTAAGGCGGTGACCGACAAGCCGTCGTTCATCGTGCTCAAGACGATCATCGGCTGGCCTGCGCCGAAGAAGCAGAACACCGGCAAGATCCACGGTTCGGCGCTGGGCGCCGCCGAGATCACCGCCACCAAGGAGCTGCTCGGCTTCGCAGACGAGCCGTTCGCCATCGAGGACGAGGTCGTCAAGCACGCGCAGCAGGTCGTGGAGCGGGGCAAGGCCGCCCGCGCCGAGTGGCAGAAGGCGTTCGACGCCTGGGCCGCCGGCAACGCCGAGAACAAGGCGCTCTTCGACCGGCTGTCCAGCAAGACCCTGCCGGACGGCTGGCACCAGGCACTGCCCGAGTTCCCGGCCGACGAGAAGGGCCTGGCCACCCGTGCCGCGTCCGGCAAGATCCTGGAGGCGCTGGCCCCGGTCCTGCCCGAGCTGTGGGGTGGCTCCGCCGACCTGGCGGAGAGCAACAACACCACCATGAAGGGTGAGCCGTCGTTCATCCCGGCGGAGTACGCGACGAAGGAGTTCCCCGGCCACGAGTACGGCCGGACGCTGCACTTCGGCATCCGCGAGCACGGCATGGGCTCGATCCTCAACGGCATCGCGGCCGACGGCCGCACCCGCCCGTACGGTGGAACGTTCCTGGTCTTCAGCGACTACATGCGTGGCGCCGTCCGGCTCTCCGCGCTGATGAAGCTGCCGGTCATCTTCGTGTGGACGCACGACTCGATCGGCCTCGGCGAGGACGGCCCGACGCATCAGCCGATCGAGACGCTGACCGCGCTGCGCGCGATCGTCGGCCTCGACGTGGTCCGCCCGGCCGACGCCAACGAGACCGCGTACGCGTGGCGTGGCGCGCTGGAGCACACCGACCGGCCGACCGCGCTGGCGCTGTCCCGGCAGAACCTGCCCACGATCGACCGTGCGAAGTACGCGTCGGCCGAGGGCACCCTCAAGGGCGGCTACATCCTCTCCGAGGCGTCCAGCGGCACCCCGAAGGTCATCCTGATCGCCAGCGGCTCCGAGGTGTCGATCGCGCTGACCGCGCAGGAGCGCCTGGAGGCCGAGGGCACGCCGACCCGCGTCGTGTCGATGCCCTGTCAGGAGTGGTTCTTCCAGCAGGACACCGCTTACCAGCAGCAGGTCCTTCCGCACGGCGTGAAGGCCCGGGTCACCGTCGAGGCGGGCATCCGGATGAGCTGGGACCGCATCCTCGGTGACGCCGGCGAGGCCGTCAGCATCGAGCACTACGGCGCCAGCGCTCCCGCGAAGATCCTCTTCGAGCAGTTCGGTTTCACCGCCGACAACGTCGTCGCGAAGGCCAACGCCAGCCTGGCCAAGGTTGGCGAGATCACCGGTCACAAGACCGGAAACTGAGGAGACTAGAGCAATGACCGACAGGCTGGCCGAGCTTTCCGCCGCGGGCGTCGCGGTGTGGCTCGACGATCTCTCCCGGGTGCGTCTGACCAGTGGCTCGCTGGACAAGATGCGCCGCGAACAGCACGTGGTCGGAGTGACCACGAACCCGAGCATCTTCCAGAAGGCGCTCTCCGACGCGGACGCGTACGACGCGCAGCTGCGTGACCTGGCCGCGCAGAAGGTGACGGTCGAGGAGGCCGTGCGCCTGATGACCGCCAAGGACGTCCGCTGGGCGTGCGACGTCGAGCGCCCGGAGTACGACCGGTCCGCCGGCGTCGACGGCCGGGTCTCCATCGAGGTGGACCCGCGCAAGGCGCACGAGACCGAGTCGACCGTCGCCGAGGCGAAGACCCTCTGGTGGCTGGTGGACCGCCCCAACCTCTTCATCAAGATCCCGGCGACGCTGGCCGGGCTGCCGGCCATCACCGCCACGCTCGCCGAGGGCATCAGCGTCAACGTCACGCTGATCTTCTCGCTCGAGCGCTACCGGGCGGTCATGGACGCGTTCCTGTCCGGCCTGGAGCAGGCGAAGGCGAACGGCCACGACCTCTCCAAGATCGGCTCGGTCGCGTCGTTCTTCGTCTCCCGCGTGGACAGCGAGGTGGACAAGCGGCTCGACAAGATCGGCACGGACGAGGCGAAGGCTCTCAAGGGCAAGGCGGCCATCGCCAACGCCCGCCTGGCGTACGAGGCGTACTCCGAGGTGTTCAGCAGCGACCGGTGGAAGGCCCTGGCCGACGCCGGCGCCCACCCGCAGCGGCCGCTCTGGGCGTCCACGTCCACCAAGAACCCGGACTTCCCCGACACGATCTACGTCGAGGAGCTGATCGCGCCCGGCACGGTGAACACCATGCCGGAGTCGGTGATCTTCGCGTTCGAGGACCACGGCACCACCAAGGGCGACACGATCACCGGCAACTACGACCACGCCAAGAAGGTCTTCGCCGACCTGGCGGCGGCCGGGATCGACTTCGACGACGTGGTGAAGGTCCTCGAGGCCGAGGGCGTCGAGAAGTTCGAGGCCAGCTGGAACGAGTTGCTCGAGGGCGTCGACAAGTCGCTCAAGGCCGCCTCCTCCGGCTCGCAGCACCCCAGCGACGCTGCCTGATCAGCACCATCTGCGGCCTGTCGCGGGCTCTCCCGCGACAGGCCGTTCCCGTCACCGAAAAACTGGCAGGATGGCAACGTGGGTAATCCGCTGCGTACCGCACAGGACCGTCGGCTCCCGCGGATCCCGGAGCCCTGCGCTCTGGTGATCTTCGGGGTCACCGGTGACCTGTCCCGTAAGAAGCTCATCCCGGCGGTGTACGACCTGGCCAACCGCGGCCTGTTGCCGCCCGGTTTCGTGGTTGTCGGCTTCGCCCGCCAAGACTTTGGCGAGGGCGATTTCGAGTCGCTCGCCTACGCCGCCGCCAAGAAGGGCGCCCGCACCCCGTGGCGCGAGGACGTCTGGCAGCGGCTCAACAGCCAGTTCCACTTCATTCCCGGCTCGTTCGACGACGACGCCGCCTTCGACAACCTGGCGGCCACGCTGGACGAGCTGAAGGAGCGCAATGGCATCTCCGGCCACGCCGCCTTCTACTTCTCCATCCCGCCGGCCGCGTTCCCGCTGGTGCTCAACCAGCTGAACCGCACCGGGATGGCGGACAGCTCCAAGTCCGGCGGTTGGCGCCGGGTCGTGGTGGAGAAACCGTTCGGCCACGACTACCAGAGCGCGGTGCAGCTCAACCAGCTCGTCGACGACGTCTTCATCCCGCAGGACGTCTTCCGCATCGACCACTATCTGGGCAAGGAGACTGTCCAGAACATCATGGCGCTTCGCTTCGCGAACAGCCTGTTCGAGCCGGTGTGGAACTCGAAATACGTGGACAGCGTCCAGATCACCATGGCCGAGGACGTCGGTATCGGCACCCGGGCGGCGTTCTACGACGCCTCCGGTGCGGCCCGCGACGTGCTGCAGAACCACCTGCTCCAGCTGCTCGCGCTGGTCGGCATGGAGGAGCCGACGAGCTTCGACCCGCAGGAGGTCCGCGCGGAGAAGCTCAAGGTCCTCAAGGCCATCAGCCTGCCGCCGGACATCTCCACCGGCTCGGTTCGCGGGCAGTACCTGCCCGGCTGGGTGGCCGGCGAGCGCGCCGTGGGTTACCTGGAGGAGGCGAACATCCCGCCGGACTCCACGACCGAGACCTACGTGGCGGTCCGCCTCGGCATCCAGAACCGCAGGTGGGCCGGTGTGCCGTTCTACGTCCGGGTCGGCAAGCGGATGCCGCGCCGGGTCACCGAGATCGCGATCCTCTTCAAGCAGGCGCCACACCTGCCGTTCGACCCGGCCGACGTGGAGATGCTGGGCAACAACCAGCTGGTCATCCGGGTGCAGCCGGACGAGGGCGTGGTCCTGAAATTCGGGTCGAAGGTGCCGGGCACCTCGATGGAGGTCCGCGACATCGCGATGGACTTCCAGTACGGCGAGGCGTTCACCGAGTCCAGCCCGGAGGCGTACGAGCGGCTCGTGCTGGACGTGCTGATCGGCGACCGGACCCTCTTCCCGGACGCCGCCGAGGTGGAGCAGTCCTGGCGGGTGATCGACCCCTTGGAGGCCGCCTGGGCGGGCACCACACCGGAGCCGTACCGGGCCGGCGAGTGGGGTCCCCGGGCTTCGGACGAGATGCTGGCCCGCGAGGGCCGTGCGTGGCGGCGTGCTTAGGAAGCGGGGAACGAAGTGATCGGTCTTTGGGACACCACCGGCAACGAGGTCGTGAAGGCGCTGGCCGCGGAGCGGCGCAGCGCCGGCGGCGTGGCCTCCGGCCTGGCACTCACGCTGGTCTCGGTGGTCGAGGAGAAGAAGGTACGTGAGGCGGAGGCGGCGGCCACCATCGCCGCGGCCGCCCACCCCTGCCGGCTGCTGATCGTGGTCCGTTCCGATCTGGAGGGCCGCAGCCGGCTGGACGCCGAGATCGTGGTCGGCGGTCGCCTCGGCCCCGCCGAGGCGGTCGTCATGCGGATGTACGGCCGGCTGGCCCTGCACGCCGAGTCGGTCGTGATGCCGCTGCTCGCCCCGGACGTCCCGGTGGTCACCTGGTGGCACGAGGAGCCGCCGAACATGATCGCCAACGACTTCCTCGGCGTGGTGGCCGACCGGCGCATCACCGACAGCGCGCAGGCGCCCGACCCGGTGGCCGCGCTGCGCCAGCGGGCACACGACTACGCGCCCGGTGACACCGACCTGACCTGGACCCGGATCACGCTGTGGCGCACGCTGGTCGCCGGCGCCTTCGACAGCACCGAGGCGCAGGTCATCGGCGCCCGGATCGTGGCGCCCGACCGGGACCCGACGGCCTGGCTGATGCTGGGCTGGCTCAAGTCCCGCCTCGGCATCGAGCCGGTGCTGGAACACACCGACCGGTCCCCGCGGATGCGCTCGGTCGAGCTGCAGTGCGCCAACGGCGACTGCGTGCGGGTCACCCGCGAGGAGGGCACGGCGCTGTTCAGCCGGACCGGCCAGGAGGACCGCTACATGCCGCTGCCGAAGCGGCCGGTCGGTGACGAGCTCGCCGAGGAGCTGCGCCGGCTCGACGCCGACCAGATCTACGCCGAGGCGCTCGGCGCCATGGCCGGGGTGCCCGACCTGGAACACCGGCCGCCGATGCGCGTGCACGTCTGGAAGGACCCGGCGCTGGCCGCCCGTGCCGCCAGCACCGCCGCCTGACAGCCCGAGATCGACAGGGCCGCTCGCCGCACCGCGGTGGGCGGCCCTTCTTAAGGAGAGAACCCTGTGAGTGAGACCGTGGTCGTGGTGGTTCCGGACGCCGACATCCTGGCGTCCACGGTGGCGGCACGGCTCGCCATCACAATCATCGACGCGCAGGCGGCGCACGGTTCGGCGAGCGTGGTCCTGACCGGCGGCCGGGTCGCCGCGAAGGTGCTGCGCGCGGTCCGCGACCTGCCGGCCTCCGCCGCGATCGACTGGTCCCGGGTGGACCTGTGGTGGGGTGACGAGCGGTTCCTGCCGGCCGGCGACCCGGACCGCAACGAGACCCAGGCCCGCGAGGCCCTGCTGGACTCGCTGCCGCTGGACCCGGCCCGGGTGCACGCGATGCCGGCCTCCGACGGCCCGGACGGCGAGGACGCCGTGGCGGCCGCCGCCCGCTACGCGGACGAGCTGGGCGCCTCGCTGCCCCGTTTCGACGTGCTGATGCTCGGCGTGGGCGAGGACGGGCACGTGGCGTCACTCTTCCCGGAGCACCCGGTGCTGCAGGAGACCGGTACGACGGCGGCCGTGCACGACAGCCCGAAGCCGCCGCCGACCCGGATCACGCTGACCCTGTCGACGATCCAGAGCGCCGAGGAGGTGTGGCTGATCGCGGCCGGGCCGGACAAGGCCGCCCCGATCGGCGTGGCTCTGGAGGGCGGGGGGCCCAAGCACCTGCCGGCGGCCAGTGCGACCGGCGTACGCAAGACGTTGTGGCTGCTGGACCAGGCTGCCGCCGCGCAGGTGCCCACCCAGCGTTGAGACCTGACCGGCGGGGATGCCCGGCATCCCCGCCGGCTCAGCCGGCCGGGGGCACCGCGAGCGGGCTGCGCTCGGGAGTGACCGTCACGGCGGGCGCGGAAACCGTCGGCGGCGACACCGGCGGCGCGGAACCCGATGGCGTGGGACCCGGCGGCCCGGAACCCGATGGCGTGGGACCCGGCGGCCCGGGAACCGAAGGTGCGGGCATCGGCGGTGACGTGGCGGGCCGCGGCTCGCCGGAACCGTCCGTCGTCGGCTCCGGGGTCGGCGGCGACGGGGCGACGCTGGTCTGCGGGGGCCCGCCCGGCAGCACCGGCTCGGGCGACTCCGCCGACGGCCCCGCCGCGATCACGATCAGCACGGCTGCCGCCACCGCGCCGGCCGGCACCGGCAGCCACCGCCACCACCGCCGCGAGCGCCGGGGAACGGCCAGGGTCGGCGGGACCCCGACGCCCAGCCGCTCCGGGGTGATCTGCTCGGCCCGCGCGGTGAGGGCGCTGCGCAGCCGCTGTTCGACGTCGATCATCGCTCCCCCAGGTGGTCGCGGAGGATGGACAGCGCCCGGTGCGCCGTCGACTTCACCGTGCCGCGGGTGACCCGCATCGCGTCGGCGATCTCCTGCTCGGAGAGCTCCGACCAGTAGCGCAGCACCAGCACCTGGCGCTGCCGGTCGGTCAGCCGGCGCAGGCCGAGCAGCACCTCCCGGTCGTTCTCCCCCATGCCGAGCAGCGCCTCGTCCTCCGCGGCGGGCACCGTGCCGGGCGGCGGCGGGCTGTAGGCACGCGCCGTCCGGCGCCGCCGCAGCGCCGACCGGGCCGCGTTGGTCACCCCGGTCACCAGATATGCGTGCGGGTCGGTCACGCCCCGCAGATCCGCACCGTGCCGCCGGTAGAGCGCGGCGAACACGTCCTGCACGATGTCCTCGGCCGTGGGCAGGTCGTCGACCATCAGCACCGCCAGGCGCACCAGGCTGAGCCGCCGGCTGTGGTACAGCTCGTTGATCGCGGGCGGGCCGGGCGGTGCGGTGGTGGCCCGGGTGGGCTGCGACACCTCGGTCAGGGACCGTCGCAGCCACCTGAGCAGCGGCGGGAACGGCAGAACGTGGATCACAGGCGGATCTCCGGGGTCGGTCGGAGGATGAAGGCTACCGGCGGGGGCGGGATCAGCGGCCCGGCCGGGAGACGGTCGGGGACGGGCGCGGGGTGCTGTCGACGGCCGGCGGCGCGGTGGGCGGCGCGGCCTCCGGCGTGGGCGGCGCGGCCTCCGGCGTCTCCGCCTCCTCGGTGATCGCCGGCGACGGCTCCGGCGTTCCCGGCTCCGTGGTGGCCGGGAGCGGCTCCGTGGTGGCCGGGACCGGCTCCGGCGTCGCGGTGGTGGTGGCCGGCACCGGCTCCGGTGTCGCGGTGGCCGGTGCCGGCTCCGGCGCCGCGTCATCGGCGAAGGCGACGGCCGACACCCCACCGCCGGCGAGCACGGCCGCCAGACCGGCGGCGATGGCCAGACCCCGGGTCGAGAAACGCATCAAGACTCCCTGCGCAGATCGGTGAACGCTTACGCAGGAGTAGACGCGCGACCCGCCGGAAGGTTGGCGGCTCCGAAGTGACCCACGCCACAGATCTAGACTGGCGGCCGTGCAGCCGACGATCCGCGCCTACCGGCCGACCGACCTCGACGCGATCTATGACATCTGTGTGCGCACCGGTGACGCCGGCGGCGACGCCCGGGGCCGGCACAGCTCCGACCGCCTGCTCGGCGACATCTGGGCGGTGCCCTACGTGACCTACGAGCCGCAGCACGCCCACGTCCTCGACGACGGCACGGGCACCCCGGTCGGTTACGTGCTCGGCACGTCCGACACCGCCGCGTTCGTGAAGTGGTACCGCGCCGAGTGGCTGCCCGCGACCGAGGGCCGTTACCCGGACGGCGACCCGCGCGACGAGGTGATGCTCGGCCTGCACCGTGACCCGGAGCGGATGCTGCTGCCCGAGCTGGCCGACTACCCGGCACACCTGCACATCGACCTGCTGCCGGAGTGGCAGGGCCGCGGGCAGGGCCGGGGTCTGATGGCCGCCTTCCTGGGCGGGCTGCGCGCGGCCGGCGTGCCCCGCGTGCACCTGGGGATGGCGCCGCAGAACCACGGCGCCTACGCCTTCTACCAGCGGCTCGGCTTCCGGGACCTGACGGTCCCGGACGCCGGCGCGCTCTATCTGGGCCGGGACACCAGCCCGCTGTGACTCATTCGCCGCGGCGGCGGCGCACCTTGGCGAGCGCCTCGGCGAGGATCGCCGCGGCGTCCTCCTCGGAGCGCCGCTCCTTCACATAGGCCAGATGCGACTTGTACGGCTCGGTCCGCAACCGCCCGGGCGGGTTGGACCGGTCGAGCCCGGCCGGCTGCCCGCATCGGGGGCAGTCCCAGGTGTCCGGCGCCGCGGCCTCGGCCGCGAACCAGATCTGGCTGTCGTGACCGGCCGCGCAGAAGTAGGTGATCTGCCGGCGCGGTGCGGGTTCGCTGCGCTCGTCAGGACGCATCGGGCTGGAGCCGACACGACTACCGCGGATAGCGCTGCCACTGGACACGGACGTCACTCCTGTCTCGAGGGGCCTCAATACCGTCCGGGCGCTCGGCAATGGGGGCTGGAACCGGACGGCAAGGACAAAAAACCGCGCGGCCGGAAAAACCGGCCGCGCGGCAGATTGTACGACTACGGGCGAGGGGTCAGGAACCCACCGCAAGTTTGAGCCAGAAGCCAAGCCCGACAATGCAGGCGAACCAGATGATGCCCACCAGAACGGTGTAGCGATCCAGGTTCTTCTCCGCCACCGAGGAACCGGCCAGGCTGGAGGTCACGCCGCCGCCGAACATGCTGGACATGCCGCCGCCCTTACCCCGGTGCAGCAGGATCAGCAGCGTCAGCAGGATGCTGGTGATGATCAGCAACACGATCAACGTGTAAGCGAACTCGATCGGCATGGTCGGGTTCATTCCTCTCAGGGGACAGGCAGCCGTCCCACAATAGCCGGTGCCCGGCCGCACGGGGCGACCGGGCACACGGGGTGAAACTCAACGTGCGACGTGCTCCGGGAAACGCACGATGGAGGCGAACTCCTCGGCGTCCAGGCTCGCACCGCCGACCAGGGCGCCGTCCACGTCCGGCTGGGCCATGATCGAGGCGATGTTCGCCGCCTTGACCGAGCCGCCGTACTGGATGCGGACCGCCTCGGCCACCTCGGCGCCGAACTTCTCGACCAGCCGGGCCCGGATCGCGCCGCAGACCTCCTGGGCGTCGTCCGGCGTCGCGGTCTTGCCGGTGCCGATCGCCCACACCGGCTCGTACGCGATGACGATCTGCTTGATCTGGTCTTCCTTGAGCCCGTCGAGGCCCGCGTCGACCTGCGCCGTGCAGTGGCCGACGTGCGCCGACTCCTCGCGGACCGGCAGGCCCTCGCCGACGCAGAAGATCGGGGTCAGGCCGGCCGCGAAGGCCGCCTTGATCTTCGCGTTGATGAGCTCGTCGCTCTCGTTGTGGTACTCACGGCGCTCGGAGTGACCGATCACCACGTAGGTGCAGCCCAGCTTCGCCAGCATCGAGCCGGCGATCTCCCCGGTGTACGCGCCGCCGGCGTGCTGGGAGATGTCCTGGGCGCCGTAGGCGATGGCCAGCTTGTCGCCGTCGACCGCGGTCTGCACGGTGCGCAGGTCGGTGAACGGCGGCAGCACGACCGTCTCCACGGCCTCCAGCTGCTCCGCGGTCAGGCTCGCGGCCAGCTTCTGGACCAGCAGATTCGCCTCGAAGTGGTTGAGGTTCATCTTCCAGTTGCCGGCAATGATCGGCTTACGGGTCGTCATCACTTCTCCAGTGCGGCGACGCCCGGCAGCGTCTTGCCTTCGAGGTACTCCAGGGACGCGCCCCCGCCGGTGGAGATGTGCCCGAACGCGTTCTCGTCCAGGCCGAGCGTGCGCACGGCCGCCGCGGAGTCACCGCCGCCGACGACCGAGAAGCCGTCGATCTTGGTGATCGCCTCGGCGACGCCGCGGGTGCCCGTGGCGAACGGCGCCAGCTCGAAGACGCCCATCGGGCCGTTCCAGAACACGGTCTTCGCCCCGGCGATCGCCTCGGCGAACAGCGCGGTGGACTTCGGACCGATGTCCAGGCCGAGCCGATCCCCGGGAATGTCGGAAATGTCGACTACGGCGTGATCAGCGTCCGCGGAGAACTCGGTCGCCGCCACCACGTCGACCGGCAGCACGATCCGGCCCTCGGCCTTGGCGAGCAGCTCCTGGCAAACGGAGATCATCTCGGCCTCGAGCAGCGACTTACCCACCTCGTGGCCCTGGGCCTTGAGGAAGGTGAAGCACATGCCACCGCCGACCAGGAGCTTGTCCACCTTGGGCAGCAGCGCCTGGATGACGGCGAGCTTGTCCGACACCTTCGAACCGCCGAGCACCACCACATAGGGCTGCTCGGGCGACTCCGACACGCGCTTGAGGACCTCGACCTCCTTGAGGACGAGTCCACCGGCGTAGTGCGGCAGGCGGGCGGCCACGTCGTACACCGAGGCGTGCTTGCGGTGCACCGCGCCGAACGCGTCGTCGACGTAGAAGTCGGCGAACGCGGCCAGCTCATCGGCGAACGCGCCCCGCTCGGCGTCGTCCTTGGAGGTCTCGCCCTTGTTGAACCGCAGGTTCTCCAGCAGCAGCACCTGGCCGTCCTGGAGGGACTCGACGGTCTGGCGAGCCTCCGGGCCGACGGTGTCCTCAGCGAAGACCACCGACGAGCCCAGCAGCTCGGCCAGCCGCGTGGCGACCGGGCGCAGGGTGTACTTCGGGTCCGGCGCGCCCTTCGGGCGGCCCAGGTGCGACATGACGATGACGCGGGCGCCCGCGTCACGCAGCGCGATCAGGGTCGGCAGAACCGCGCGGGCGCGGCCGTCATCGCTGATCACGCCCGGGTTTGCCTTGTCGAACGGGACGTTCAGGTCGGCGCGCACGAGCACGCGCCGACCCGAGACACCCTCGCCGAGCAGGTCGTCGAGAGTCTTCATCGTGTAGATCAGGCCCCGACGAGCTTGACCAGGTCGACGAGGCGGTTCGAGTAGCCCCACTCGTTGTCGTACCAGCCGACGACCTTGACCTGGTTGCCGATCACCTTGGTGAGGCCGGCGTCGAAGATACAGGAGGCCGGGTCGGTGACGATGTCGGCCGACACGATGTCGTCCTCGGTGTAGACCAGGATGCCCTTGAGCGGGCCCTCGGCGGCGGCCTTGATCGCGGCGTTGACCTCCTCGACCGACGTGTCGCGAGCGGCGGTGAAGGTGAGGTCGGTGGCCGAGCCGGTGGGGATCGGCACCCGCAGCGCGTAGCCGTCCAGCTTGCCCTTCAGCTCCGGCAGCACCAGGCTGACGGCCTTCGCGGCGCCGGTCGAGGTCGGCACGATGTTCAGGGCGGCGGCGCGGGCGCGGCGCAGGTCCTTGTGCGGGCCGTCCTGCAGGTTCTGGTCCTGGGTGTACGCGTGGATCGTGGTCATCAGACCCTTCTCGATCCCGATGCTGTCGTTCAGGACCTTCGCCATCGGGGCGAGGCAGTTCGTGGTGCAGGACGCGTTCGAGATGATCGTGTGCTGCGCACCGTCGTACAGGTTGTCGTTGACACCCATGACGATGGTGATGTCCTCGTTCTTGGCCGGAGCCGAGATGATGACCTTCTTGGCGCCCTTGTCGATGTGCGCCTTGGCCTTGGTGGCGTCGGTGAAGAAGCCGGTCGACTCGATGACGACGTCGGCGCCCAGGTCGCCCCACGGGAGGTTGTTCGGGTCGCGCTCGGCGAACGCCTTGAAGGTGTTGCCACCGACGGTGATCTCGTCGGCGGTCGCCTTCACCTCGTGGCCGAGACGGCCCAGGATGCTGTCGTACTTCAGCAGGTGAGCCAGCGTGGCGTTGTCGGTCAGGTCGTTCACGCCGACGATCTGGATGTCGGCCCCGGAAGCGAGAACCGCCCGGAAGAAGTTACGACCGATACGGCCGAAGCCGTTGATGCCAACCCGGATGGTCACAGGTGGTCTCCTCGTTTCGGTCCGCCGGATTCTGCGACCGGCGGAGGGGTCTGCATGCCAGCCGTGTGGGAGGCAGGCACAAGGGCGCCCGGCCGCCGCGCCCGAGGGAGCGAGAGCGCCGCAGCACTGGCTGGCGGCGTCACAGCGGGGGTTCGGCCGAACTGCCGGCACCGTCGCCGTCACCAGTGACCCTATCCGAGACCACGCACCCGTGAAGCAGCGGGGCCGCGACCTGAACGTTATCTAAACCGGATCACCACGGCAGCGCCGGAGCCACGTTCAGCCTCGTCGATCCGCCTCCGGCGGATAAGGGCCGAAGGTCACCCGCCGGCCGGGCATCGGGTCCCTCTCACAGCCGCAGACGTACGCGGGACGCCGGCGCCCGTGACAGTGATCACCCACGTGGGTGATCAGCAGGCCATCATCTCCGGGGTGACCGCCGCCTCGGTGTCCGGGATGCCGAGGTCCCGGGCCCGCTTGTCGGCCAGGGCCAGCAGCCGCCGGATCCGCCCGGCGATCGCGTCCTTGGTCAGCGGCGGGTCGGCCAGGGCGCCCAGCTCCTCCAGGGACGCCTGCCGGTGCTCCAGCCGCAGCCGGCCGGCCGAGGTGAGGTGGTTCGGCGCCTCGTCGGCGAGGATCTCCAGCGCGCGGGTGACCCGGGCCGCGGCGGCGACCGCCGCGCGGGCGGACCGGCGCAGGTTGGCGTCGTCGAAGTTGGCCAGCCGGTTGGCGGTGGCCCGGACCTCACGGCGGACCCGGCGCTCCTCCCAGGCCAGCACGCTGGAGTGCGCGCCGATCCGGGTGAGCAGCGCGGCGATCGCGTCGCCGTCCTTGATCACGACGCGGTCGACGCCGCGGACCTCCCGCTCCTTGGCAGTGATCCCGATCCGGCGTGCGGCCCCGCGCAGCGCCAGAGCCGCCTCCGGACCCGGGCAGGTGATCTCCAGGGCGCTGGAGCGGCCCGGCTCGGTGAGCGACCCGTGCGCCATGAACGCGCCCCGCCAGGCCGCCACCGAGCAGCAGACGTTGCCGTTCACCACGTGCTGCGGCAGGCCGCGGACCGGGCGGCCGCGCACGTCCAGCAGGCCGGTCTGGCGGGCCAGCACCTCGCCGTCCTTGACGATGCGCACGATGTAGTGGCTGCCCTTGCGCAGCCCGCCGGAGGCGAGGACGTGCACCTCGCTCGGGTAGCCGTAGACGTCCGCGATCTCGCGCCGCAGCCGCCGGGCGACCGCGCCGGTGTCCAGTTCCGCCTCCACGACCACCCGGCCGGAGACGATGTGCAACCCGCCGGCGAAGCGCAGCAGCGCCGCCATCTCGGCCCGGCGGCAGCAGGGCTTGGGCACGTCGACCCGGCTCAGCTCGTCCTTGACCGCTGCCGTCATCGCCATTACGTCACCTCATGCGCCGGATCTTGAACAAACTGTGCCGTACTACGCCAGTGCCTAACGATCGGCGCCCAATACTGGCACCAGTGCGACACCCAATGACTGAGGATCATGCCGTGGGCTGCCATCCGCAACGGCGACGGGTGCCAACACCAGCTCCGCGCCGAGCTCCCGCGCGGCGGCCCGGACCGGTTCCGGTTCCCCGGCCCATTTCGCGTCGGCCAGGACCGTGTCGACCCGCAACTGCGGCAGGTACGACCGCAGCGCGGCCAGATGGTCGGCGGCGGACAACCCAGCCGTCTCCTTGTCCGCGCTCAGGTTGAGCGTCACCAGCCGCCGGGCCGGGCTCGCCACGATGGCCGCGGCCAGCTCGGGGACCAGCAGGTGCGGCAGGACACTCGTGTACCAGCTGCCCGGTCCGAAGATCAGCCAGTCGGCGCTGCGGACCGCCTCGATCGCCTCCGGGCAGGCCGGCGGGTCCTCCGGCACCAGGCGCAGCGCCTCGACCCGGCCGTCGGCCACCGCCACCGAGTGCTGCCCGCGCACCGTGACCGGGGTGCCGTCGGCGACCACCATGTCCGCCTCGATGCCGACCGCGTGCAGCGCCATCGGCAGCACCCGGCCCTGCGCGCCGACCATCTCGGCCGCGTGGTCCAGGGCCAGCACCGGGTCGCCGAGCATCTCGATCAGGCCGAGCAGCAGCAGGTTGCCGACCGTGTGCCCGGCCAGGGTGTCCTTGCTGCGGTCGGCCCGCCGCTCCAGGCGCGGGCCGCGGGTGAGCACCCGGTCGATCGGATAGGTGCCGTTGATCTCGGCGCCCGCCTGAGCCGGCACCGTGCGGCGGGCCGCCTCCGGATCCGGCATCGCCGCGAACCGGTGCTGCATCAGGCTGGCCGTGCGCAGCGCGGTGGGGTGGTCGGCGGCCAGCGCGGCGAGCGCCTGCCGCAGGTCGCCCGGGGGCAGCAGGGCGTCCCGCTCGACCCGCAGGCGGCCGCTGGAGCCACCGTCGTCGCCGACCGTGACGATCGCGGTGATCTCCAGCTCCAGGTCGCGGGTGCAGTGCCGCAGGGCACGCAGCGAGGCGCTCAGCCCGTGGCCGCCGCCGAAGGCGACGACCCGGACCGGGCGGCCGTCGCCGCCGCCCGCCGTCACTCGCGCCCCAGGTCGCGGTGCGAGGTGTGCGCGGACAGGCGCATCCCGCTCAGCCGCGAGGTCAGCTCCTCGGCGATCGCGACGCTGCGGTGCTTGCCACCGGTGCAGCCGATGGCGACGGTCAGGTAACGCTTGCCCTCCCGCTCGAAGCCGGGCGCGGTCGCCGCGATCAGCCCCGCGTAGGTCCCGACGAAGTCGGTCGCGCCCTCCTGGCCGAGCACGTAGCTGCTCACGCCCTCCTCCAGGCCGGTGTGCTCGCGCAGCTCCGGCACCCAGAACGGGTTCGGCAGGAACCGGGCGTCCAGCACGTAGTCGGCGTCGGGGGGCAGACCGTACTTGAAGCCGAAGGAGAGCACGGTGATCCGCAGCCGCCGCGAGTCCTCCCCGCCGAACAGCTCCTCGACCCGGCGCCGCAGCTGGTTCACGTTCAGGTGGCTGGTGTCGATGATCACATCGGCCTGGTCGCGGGCCTCCTCGAGCAGCTTGCGCTCGGCGGCGATGCCGTCGGCCAGCCGGCCGTCACCCTGCAGCGGGTGTGAGCGCCGCACCGACTCGAAGCGCCGGATCAGCACCTCGTCGTCCGCGTCCACGAAGACCACGCGCGGCGAGAAACCGCGCTCCTTGAGCTCGCGCACCGCCCCGGCCAGGTCCGTGGAGAAGGCCCGGCTGCGCACGTCGAGCACCATCGCGGTCCGGCGGGCCGCGCCGCCGGCGGCGAAGGCCAGCTCGGCCATCTCCAGCATCAGCGCCTGCGGCAGGTTGTCCACCACGTAGAACCCGACGTTCTCCAGGGCGCGCGCCACCGTGCTGCGCCCACCGCCGGACAGACCGGTCACCACCACCAGATCGGTACCGGCCTCGTCCGGCTCGACCACCTCGTTCGAGTCGAGGTCCGGCATCGCTTCCGTCACGCACGCCTCCCGCGTCGCTTCGCCCGCGTCGCGCGGGCGGACACAACATCCTAGGCCGACGGGGACCCCGCCGGCCGCCGGACAGCCTGTCCGCTACCGGTCCGGGTCAACCTGCCCGCCGCCGGTATCAACGCCGCGGGCACCCGTCTGGCTTCCCCGCGCCCGGCTGCGCGCGATGGGGCGCCCGGCGCCGCCGGCCGGGACCGTCGTGGCCTCGGCGCTCTCCTCCGCCGTGGCGTTGCCGGCCGCCGGCTGGTTCAGCGCGGCCAGCACCGTCTCGGCGGTGCGCCGGCCGATGCCGGGCACCTCGGTGATCTCCTCGGGGGTGGCCGCGGCGAGCCGCTTGAGCGAGCCGAAGTGCCGCAGCAGCGCCTTGCGCCGGACCTCGCCCAGGCCGGCGATGTCGTCGAGCGCGGAGGCCGTCATCCGTTTCGACCGGCGCTGCCGGTGGAAGGTGATCGCGAACCGGTGTGCCTCGTCGCGCACCCGCTGCAGCAGGTAGAGCGCCTCCGAGGTGCGCGGCAGGATGACCGGGAAGTCGTCGCCGGGCACCCACACCTCCTCCAGCCGCTTGGCCAGGCCGCAGAGCGCCACGTCGGTGATGCCCAGGTCGGAGAAGACCGCGGCGACCGCGTTGACCTGGGGCAGGCCGCCGTCGACCACGACCAGCTGGGGAGGGTAGGCGAACCGGCGTGGCTTGCCGGTCAGCGGGTCCACCCCCGGCAGCTCGGCCGTGGCGGGCTCCAGACCGTGCAGCTTGGCGTCGGCCGCCTCGTCCGCGACGTCGGACTCCGGAAGGTCGCGGGGAGCGTCAGCGCCCTCCTGGGCCTTGAACCGGGCGAACCGCCGCCGCAGCACCTCGCTCATGGCCGAGAGGTCGTCGGTCGCGCCCCGCACGGCGAAACGACGGTACTCACCCTTGCGGGCCAGGCCGTCCTCGAAGACGACCATCGAGGCGACCACGTCGGTGCCCTGGATCTGCGACACGTCGAAACACTCGATGCGCAGCGGCACGGTGTCCATGCCGAGCGCGTCGGCGATCTCCTCCAGGGCCTTGTTGCGGGTGGTGAGGTCACCGGCACGGCGCAGCTTGTGCCGCTGCAGCGACTCGGCGGCGTTGCGGGCGACGGTCTCCATCAGCGCCTTCTTGTCGCCGCGCTGCGGCACCCGCAGGCTGGCCCGGCTGCCGCGGTGCTGGGTGAGCCAGTCGGCGAGGGCGTCGGCGTCGTCCGGCAGGGCCGGCACGAGCAGCTCGCGGGGGACGTCGCCCTCGCCCTGCAACCCGCCATACATCTGGGTGCAGAAGTGGTGCACCAGGTCACCGGTGGTCAGGTCCTCCACCTTCTCCACCACCCAGCCGCGCTGGCCGCGGACCCGCCCGTCGCGGACGTGGAAGACCTGCACCGCCGCCTCCAGCGGGTCCTCGGCGAAGGCCACCACGTCGGCGTCGGTGCCGTCGCCGAGCACGACGGTCTGTTTCTCCATCGCCCGGCGCAGCGCGGCGATGTCGTCACGCAGCCGGGCCGCCCGCTCGAACTCCAGCTCCTCGGAGGCCTGCAGCATGTCCCGCTCGAGCCGCTTGACGAACGCGTCGGTGCGCCCGGCCATGAAGTCGCAGAAGTCGTCGACGATCGCCCGGTGCTGCTCGGCGCTAACCTGGCCGACGCACGGCGCGGAGCACTTGCCGATGTAACCCAGCAGGCAGGGACGGCCGATCTGGCCGTGCCGCTTGAACACGCCGGCCGAGCAGGTGCGGGCCGGGAAGACGCGCAGCAGCAGGTCGAGGGTCTCGCGGATGGCCCAGGCGTGCGAATAGGGACCGAAATAGCGCACGCCCTTGCGCTTGGCGCCGCGCATCACCTGCAGCCGGGGGAACTCCTCGTCGAGGGTGACGGCCAAGAACGGGTACGACTTGTCGTCACGGTATTTGACGTTGAAGCGGGGATCGAACTCCTTGATCCAGGAGAACTCCAGCTGGAGCGCCTCGACCTCGGTGCCCACCGTGACCCAGTCCACACTGCCCGCGGTGGTGACCATCTGTTGTGTCCGCGCGTGCAGCGACCAGACGTCGGCGAAGTAGGAGTTGAGCCGGTTGCGCAGGCTCTTCGCCTTGCCGACATAGATCACCCGGCCGGCCGGATCACGGAAGCGGTAGACACCGGGAGCGTCCGGAATGGTACCGGGAGCAGGGCGATAGGTGGACGGGTCTGGCACAACTCCAACACTAGTGCCTGGGACTGACAGAATTGCCCGACCGGAGGTCCGGTGCCGCCGCCACGGCGCCGGACCTCCGGCCTGCGAGACGCGACCCGATCAGGCCGCGACCACGTTGTCGCCGTCCAGCGAGACCTTGGTCTCGGGCAGCGGCTGGGTGGCCGGGCCGGCCGTCGGCTGACCGTCCTTGATGGAGAAGGCGCTGTTGTGGCAGCGGCAGAGGATCGATCCGTCGTTGATCTCGGTGACGTCGCAGCCCTGGTGCGTGCAGACCTTGCTGAACGCCTTGAAGCTGCCCTTCTCCGGCTGGGTGATCACGTAGTCGCCCTTGATCACGCCGCCGCCGACGGCGACCTCGGAGGCCGCCACCAGCACGGTGCCGGCGTTGCCGCCGGCGGAGTCGGCCTGCGCCCCGGTGCTGCCGGCCGGGACCGGGTTGCTGTCGAAGTCCGTGCCGTTCGGGTTGCTGCCGGGTCCGCCGTTGTCGGTGCCGCACGCCGTCAAGACGGCGCCGGCGCCGAGCGCGCCGGCGCTCAGCAGGACGACGCGCCGTGTCGAGGTGGTGCCCGCCGGCTCCGCCGGGTTGTCGGCGTCGGCCCTCGTCTGCACGTCAGTCATGTGTCGCCCTCCAGTACCTGGTTTCTGCTCCGAAGTCACGCGGAGTCGCCACTAGGTACGCAACCACCACCGCGATCAGTTCACGCATCAGTCGGGATTCTCCGCCACAGGGGCGGCGGCTTCTCCCGATAGGTAAGCCTTCGTCCCGACCGGTAACGCCCAGGCCGGCACCCGGTCGAGACTAGGGCCCCGACCGGGCGCGATAGCTATGAGTTACCTGAGACTCTCCTGTGTCAGGCCGTCGCCTTCGCCCGCGAGCGCGTGGCCCGGGTCCGCGTCCCGTTGCCGGTCACCCCGTTGGCCTTGGCCGCCCGGGCGGTCGCCACCGGCGAGCCTTTCGCCTCGCCGTCGCGGCCGAGCACGTGCCGCAGGAACTGGCCGGTGTGGCTCTCCGCCACCTCGGCGAGCTCCTCGGGGGTGCCCGTGGCGAGCACCATGCCGCCCTTGCTGCCGCCTTCCGGGCCCATGTCGATCAGCCAGTCCGCGGTCTTGATGACATCCAGGTTGTGCTCGATCGTGATCACCGTGTTGCCCTTGTCGACCAGGCCGTTGAGCACGATGAGCAGCTTGCGGATGTCCTCGAAGTGCAGACCGGTGGTCGGCTCGTCGAGCACGTAGACGGTCCGGCCGGTGGAGCGTTTCTGCAGCTCGGAGGCGAGCTTGACGCGCTGCGCCTCACCGCCGGAGAGCGTGGTGGCCGGCTGGCCGAGCCGCACGTAGCCCAGGCCGACGTCGACCAGGGTGCGCAGGTGCCGGTGGATCGCCGGCAGCGCCGAGAAGAACTCCGCGGCCTCCTCGATCGGCATGTTCAGCACCTCGGAGATGGTCTTCCCCTTGTAGTGCACCTCCAGGGTCTCCCGGTTGTACCGGGCACCCTTGCACACCTCGCACGGCACGTAGACGTCCGGCAGGAAGTTCATCTCGATCTTGATGGTGCCGTCGCCGGAGCAGTTCTCGCAGCGGCCGCCCTTGACGTTGAAGGAGAACCGGCCCGGGCCGTAGCCGCGCACCTTGGCCTCGCTGGTCTCGGCGAACAGCTTGCGGACGTGGTCGAAGACGCCGGTGTAGGTGGCCGGGTTCGACCGCGGGGTCCGCCCGATCGGCGACTGGTCCACGCCGACGACCTTGTCCACCTGCTCCAGCCCGGTGACCCGGGTGTGCCGGCCGGGCACCTGCCGGGCGCCGTTGATCTGGTTCGCCATCACGGTGTGCAGGATGTCGTTGACCAGCGTCGACTTGCCCGAGCCGGAGACGCCGGTGACCGCGATGAACTGGCCCAGCGGGAACGGCACGGTGAGGTTGCGCAGGTTGTGCTCGCGCGCCCCGTGCACCACCACCTCGCGGCCGGCGGTCTGCGGCCGGCGGGTGGCCGGCACCGGGATCATCTTGCGGCCCGACAGGTAGGCCCCGGTCGGCGACTTCTCGTTGGCGAGCAGCCCCTCGACGGTGCCGCTGTGCACGATCTGCCCGCCGTGCTCACCGGCGCCCGGGCCGATGTCGACGATCCAGTCGGCGGTCCGGATGGTGTCCTCGTCGTGCTCGACCACGATCAGCGTGTTGCCCAGGTTGCGCAGCCGCACCAGGGTCTCGATCAGCCGGTGGTTGTCGCGCTGGTGCAGGCCGATCGACGGCTCGTCCAGCACGTAGAGCACGCCGACCAGGCCGGAGCCGATCTGGGTGGCGAGCCGGATGCGCTGCGCCTCGCCGCCGGAGAGGGTGCCCGCCCCACGGTCCAGCGAGAGGTATTCCAGGCCGACGTCGACCAGGAACCGCAGCCGGGCGTTGATCTCCTTGAGCACCCGCTCGGCGATCATCTTCTGCCGGTCGTCGAGCTCCAGGCCGGCCAGCAGCTCGGCGCACTCGCCGATCGACAGGTTGCACACCTCGGCGATGCTCTTGCCGGCCACGGTCACCGCGAGCACCTCGGGCTTGAGCCGGGCGCCGCCGCACACCTTGCAGGGGACGTCGCGCATGTACCCCTCGTACTTCTCGCGCGACCAGTCGCTCTCGGTGTCGTTGTGCCGCCGCTCGATCCACTGCACCACGCCCTCGAAGCCGGTGTAGTAGGAGCGCTCACGACCGTACTTGTTGCGGTACCGCACGTGGACCTGGTCCTCCGCGCCGTACAGAATCGTCTTCTGCGCCCGGCTGGAGAGCGACCGCCAGGGCTGGTCGAGGGTGAAGCCCTCGGCGGAGGCGAGAGCCTCCAGCAGCCGCAGGAAATACTCCTGGGTGGTGCCGCCGGCCCACGGCTGGATCGCGCCCTCGCCGAGGCTCTTCTCCTCGTCCGGGATGATCAGCTCGGGGTCGACCTCCTTCTTCGTCCCGAGGCCGGAGCACTCGGGGCAGGCGCCGTAGGGCGCGTTGAAGGAGAACACCCGTGGCTCGAGGTCCTCGATCGCCAGGGGGTGGTCGTTGGGGCAGGCCAGGTGCTCGGAGAAGCGACGCTCGCGCTCCGGGTCGTCCTCCGGCAGGTCGACGAAGTCGAGCAGGACGATGCCGCCGGCCAGGCCGAGCGCGGACTCCACCGAGTCGGTGAGCCGCTGCTTGCTCGACGCCTTGACGCTGAGCCGGTCGACCACCACCTCGATGGTGTGCTTCTCCTGCTTCTTCAGCTTCGGCGGCTCGGTGAGCGGGTGCACCACGCCGTCCACCCGGGCCCGGGCATAGCCCTTGGCCTGCAGCTCGGCGAAGAGATCGACATATTCGCCCTTGCGGCCGCGCACCACCGGGGCGAGCACCATGAAACGGGTGCCCTCGGGCATCGCCAGGACCCGGTCGACGATCTGCTGCGGGGTCTGCCGGCTGATCCGCTCACCGCAGACCGGGCAGTGCGGGATGCCGGTGCGGGCGAACAGCAGTCGCAGATAGTCGTAGACCTCGGTGATGGTGCCGACGGTTGAACGCGGGTTGCGCGAGGTCGATTTCTGGTCGATCGAGACGGCCGGGGACAGACCCTCGATGAAGTCGACATCGGGCTTGTCCATCTGGCCGAGGAACTGCCTCGCGTACGACGAGAGTGACTCGACGTAACGCCGCTGCCCCTCCGCGAAGATCGTGTCGAACGCGAGACTCGACTTGCCGGAACCGGACAGCCCGGTGAAGACGATCATGGCGTCTCGGGGCAGGTCGAGATTGACGTCGCGCAGGTTGTGCTCGCGAGCGCCGCGAATGGTCAGTCGGTCGGCCACGGTCAGCCTCTCCGTACAGGTGTTTGAAATAGAGCAGAGCCGCGGACACTCTAGCCACGGGGTACGACATTTTCTGTCGGCCTAGGTGCAGCGCGTTCCACATGCCGGACATTCCCCCGAATCGGACTCACTCCGTAGGGGGAACCGGCAGCTTCCGCATGTCCCAGATCTCGACACCGCCGACGAGCTGCGGCTCACCCAGCGCGTCGACCAGCGTGGCCCGCTGCGCCGCGACGTTGCGCCCTTGCGGGATCAGCACCACGACCGCCGTACGCCAGTACACCAGATCCGCCGTGATTTTCTCCCGGTCGGCCTCGGTGAGGACCGGCACGGTGCCGTACTCCCGGACCCGCCAGAGCAGGCTGGAGGTGAACCGCGCCGGCGCGCTCCACGATCCGGTCCGGTCGTGCGGCGGGTTCACCGGCCCCATGAAGTAGCCGCGCGGGGTGGCGTAGTCGAAGTTGTTCAGCGTCACCCAGCGCATCCCGGTGCGGCCGGTGGTCACGTCCGGCAGCGGCACCGTGACCAGGGTGCGGCCCTCCGGCACGTACTCACGCCAGATGCCGTCGGTGAGGAACGGCGGCATCGGATCGCCGGCCACCACCGGCAGCGGCTTCGGGATCAGCGGCACCAGGGCCAGCACCATGCCGGTCCAGAACCAGCGGCGGCGCCGCCGCGGGTACTCGCCGATCTTGTCGGCGGCGAGCGCCAGCAGCACCCCGGCCACCGTGGCCGGCACCATCGCGAACCGGGTCACACTCACCAGGTCGATCACCGGCACGTGGCTGATCAGGCCGAACGGCAGCGGAATCCCGGTGTCGCGGCCGAAGACCCGCAGCTCCGGGCCCATCGACATGAGCAGCAGCACTAGGCCGGCGATCCCCGCGGCGCGGGCCGCCGCCGAACGCCACAGCATCACCACGGCCACCACGATCATGACCAGGCCGGCCGGGCCGAAGAACGTGTTGTCCTCGGTCGAGCTGACGCTCATCTGGCGGGTCAGCGCGGCGTAGCCGGCCAGCGACTGCCGGGCGAAGAAGCCCAGCGAGGCCAGGTCGGTGACGTAGTCCGACGGCGCGAACGGCTGGCCGTGATAGTTGCCCGGCCCGAAGAACTGGTACCACAGCGGGTAGGCGAGCAGCGCGAACGAGGTCGCCGCGGCCACCGCGAGCCCGGCCACGAACCGCCGCCAGACCGCGGCCACCTCACGCGGCCGCAGCACCGCGTAGGCCACCACGAAGAAGCCCAGGGTGAGCGCGGTGAAGAGCAGCGTCTCCTCGTTGATGAAGCACTGCAGCACGATCAGCAGGCCGAGGATCACCCCGCCGCGGCGGGTCCGGCCCGGTTCCCGCAGCCGCAGCACCTGCCAGACGATGAACGGGACCACGTACTGGTTGACGAAGTTCACATGCCCGTTGGCGTGCGACACCATGGTCGGCGCGAACCCGCACCAGGCGCCGCCGATCCAGGCCGCCAGCCGGCTGCTCACCAGATGCCGGGAGAGCACCCAGTACCAGGCGAAAGCCGTCCCGGCCAGGCCCAGCGTGATCAGCAGCGCGACCGAGACGCCGGCGCCGAGGAAGTGGGTGACCGGCGCCAGCGGCAGGCTCAGCGCCAGGATCGACGTGTTCGCCATCATGTTCACGCCGACCGGCGCGTTCAGCCGGTCGTTCCAGAACGGGGCGGCACCGTCGAAGACCACCCGTTCGGCGTGCGCCAGCACGGCGAGGAAGACCCCGTGGTCGTCGTCGTTGCCGGCCAGCACCCGGCCGTTCGGGTCGATCCAGAGCTGGATCGTCACCAGCACGGCGAGCGCCAGGAAGCCCAGCAGCACCCAGAGATCGATCCGCCGGCGCCACCATCCGGAGACCGGTGTGACAGGGGCCTCCTTCGTGGTCGCCACCTGCTCCTCGATCATCTCTTCTGCCGCACGCACCGGCCGAATTCTGCCAGAGGCCGGGCCACGCCCGGCACGCCCGCCCTTCTCTCCCGGCCGGCATTGACGTGCGCTTACCCCATTTTCGGTACGCCTACGAACGCTCCCGTGGCCAAACGCGATGCCGCAGCCCCTCCCGGCCGCCCGGCGACCGCCGGGCGTAAGCACACCCCCACGGCCGTCCCCAGCGCTCCCTCACCGCCCCCGCACAGCACTCCCCGTCAGCCAACAGCCGCAGCCACCCACCCGCGCTCCCCCACCCGGCCTGAGCACCGCACTGACCGCCAGCCGACAGGCGCAGCTGCCCACCAGCGCCCCTCCACCGGCCCCAGCACAGCGCTGCCCGTCAGCCAGCCAGCGCAGCTGACCAACAGCGTCGCCTCACCGGCCTCAGCAGAGCACTGCCCGCCAGCCGATAGGCGCAGCTGCCCACCAGCGCCCCTCAACCGGGCCCAGCACAGCACTGACCGTCAGCCAGCCAGCACAGCCGCCCACCAGCGTCGCCTCACCGGCCTCAGCACAGCACTGCCCGCCAGCCAGCCAGCCAGCCACCCACCAGCGCTCCCTCACCGGCCTCAGCAGAGCACTGCCCGTCAGCCGGCAGGCGCAGCTGCCCACCAGCGCCCCTCCACCGGGCCCAGCACAGCACTGACCGTCAGCCAGCCAGCGCAGCTGACCAACAGCGTCGCCTCACCGGCCTCAGCAGAGCACTGCCCGCCAGCCAGCCAGCACAGCCGCCCACCAGCGCCCCCTGACCGGCCTCAGCAGAGCACTGACCGTCAGCCAGCCAGCGCAGCCGCCCACCAGCGCCCCCTGACCGGGCCCAGCACAGCACTGACCGTCAGCCAGCCAGCGCAGCTGACCAACAGCGTCGCCTCACCGGCCTCAGCACAGCAGTGACCGCCAGCCGCCAGGTGCGGCTGACCGCCAGCGCCCCTCAACCGGGCCCAGCACAGCACTGACCGTGCGGAAGCTGGAATGGGGGTGGGGTGGCTGGGGTCTCGCCGTGCTTATGCCCGGCGGTCGCCGGGCGGCCGGGAGTGGGCGCTCAGGTCGCGGTTGGTCACGGGCGCATTCGTAGGCGTACGGCGAATGGTTTTCATCTTGCCTGGCGAGCGCGAGCGAGGCGCACTGAGCGACGTCCGCTTTCGATCTCGATCTCGCGGCGCAGCTTGCGCCAGCTGGCTAGCCGGCGCGGCGCGAGGGTGCCGTCGGCCAGGGCGGTCTGCACGGCGCAGCCCGGTTCGGCCTCGTGGCGGCAGTCGTCGAAGCGGCAGCGGGCGGCGAGCCCGGTCACGTCGGCGAAGGCGCGGTCGAGGCCGCTGCCGGTGTCCAGCAGGCCGACGCCGCGGATGCCGGGCGTGTCCAGCACCGCGCCGCCGCCCGGCACCGGGACCAGATTGCGGTAGGCCGTGGTGTGCCGGCCCTTGCCGTCCGCGTCGCGGATCGCCTGCACCGGCATGACGGTGGCGCCCGCCAGCGCGTTCGCCAGCGTCGACTTGCCCGCGCCGGAGCGGCCCAGCAGCGCGCAGGTGCGGCCGGGAGCGACATATCGTCGCAGCTCGTCGACGCCGGTGCCGAGTCGCACCGAGATCGGCAGGACCGGCACGCCGGGTGCGACGGCGGCGAGTTGCCGGGCGATCGCGCCCGGGTCGAGGCTGGTGTCGGCCTTGGTGAGCACCAGCAGCGGTTCGGCGCCCGACTCGAAGGCCAGCGCGAGCAGCCGCTCGACGCGGGCCTCGTCGGGCTCGGGATGGATCGGCTCGACCACCGCCACGGTGTCCATGTTGGCGGCGAGCACCTGGCCGGAGGCGTCCTTGTCGGCGGTGCGGCGGATCAGCACGGTGCGGCGTGGCAGCACCAGCTCCAGCGTGATGCGCCGGTCCGGCCAGCGGCGCAGCACCACCCAGTCGCCGGCGCAGGGCAGGCCGACCGGGTCACGGGCGGCGTCGAGCAGGACGCCCCCGCCCAGGGCGGCCCGGGTGACGCCGTCGGCGGTCAGCACGGTGCTGACACCGCGGTCGGCTCGCAGGACCCGGCCGGGAATCGAGTCCGCCCGGTCGAACCGCCGGAAAGCGGATGTGCAGGTCTGGTCCCAGCCGAGCTGGGACAGGTCGTACGACATGGGAACCCTTTACGGTCGAGGGAGTTTCCGGCGCCCGGCTGTCAGGCGACGGCCCCCTGGTGAAGGGACGCGGTGATCTCGAACAGCACGTTCCTCACCTCCCCGCGGGTTCGATCGATCGCGTCTGGCACCGACGGTACGGTCCGCGTCATCGGGGCGAAAGCGAATTCCGTCCCGGCCCGATAGGGTCATCTGGTGACTGAGTTCCCCTTGTCATGCCCTCCTGGCCGTCGCCTGCGAGGCCCCGGGACAGCGCACTCACCTACCGCTCGGTGCAGTGCGTCATGACCATCGACCCGCTCGTTCTGATGACGGATGTCGAGGCCGCGACCGAGGCGCTGCTGCGCACGGCGGAAGGTCTGGACGACAGTGCGGTGCGCGAGCCGTCGGCGCTGCCCGGCTGGACCGTCGGGCACGTGCTGACCCATGTCGCGCGCAACGCCGACGCCTACACGAACATGCTGACCTGGGCCCGCACCGGCGTGGAGACCCCGGCGTATGCGAGCGCCGACGCCCGCAACGCGGGGATCGAGGCCGGCGCCGGGCGACCGCTGGCCGAGCAGATCGCCGACATCCGGGCGGCGCACGAACGGTTCGCCGACGCGGCCGCGGCGATGCCGGCCTCGGCGTGGGCCTTCCAGCTGCCGCCACCGGTCGGCCAGTCCGCGGCCGGGGTGCCGTGGGGCCGGCTGCGTGAGGTCGAGGTCCACCACGTCGACCTGGGCCGCGGCTACACGCCCGCCGACTGGTCGGACGCGTTCGCCCTGCGCCTGCTCCGCGAGATCGTCACCGGCTTGCCGGCGGACGCGCCCGCCATGGTGCTGCGCCCGTTCGGGCTGGAGCATCCGCTGACCGTCGGCGCCGGGGACGGCCCGGTGATCGGCGGCCCGACCAAGTCACTCGCCGCCTGGCTGGCGGGTCGCGCCGACGGGGCCGACCTGACCGTCTCGCCCGACGGTGAGCTCCCGATTCCCGCGAGGTGGAAATGAGCGACGACTACACCGGCGACGTCCAGCCCGGCGGGGCGCCGGCGGTCCGTGACCTGGGCGACGGCCTGGCCCTCACCAAGGTGTCGGTCGGCCCGATGGACAACAACGCCTACCTGCTGCGCGCCGGCGCCGAGCAGCTGCTCATCGACGCCGCCAACGACGCCGCGACGCTGCTCGACCTGATCGGGCCGGCCGGGCTGCGGGCCGTGGTGACCACCCACCGCCACCAGGACCACTGGGTCGCACTGGAGCAGGTGGTGAAGGCCACCGGCGCCGCCTCCCTGGCACACGAGGACGACGCCCCGGCCGTCCCGGTCGTCACCGGCACCCTGCGCGACGGCGACGTCGTCGAGGTCGGCGGGCACGCGCTGGAGGTGATCCACGTGGTGGGTCACACGCCGGGTTCGGTGGTGCTGGCCTACCGGCAGCCGGGCGGCCGCACCCACCTGTTCACCGGCGACAGCCTCTTCCCCGGTGGGGTCGGCAACACCCGGGGCAACAAGACGAACTTCACGTCGCTGATCAACGACGTGGAGACCAAGCTGTTCGACCGGTTCGGTGACGACACCTGGTTCTACCCCGGTCACGGCAAGGACTCCACGCTCGGCGCCGAGCGCCCGCACCTCGCCGAGTGGCGCGCCCGCGGCTGGTGAACCCAGCGTGTGAGGTTGAGGCGAGCCGTGTGGAATTCGGGCGCTCGCCCCGTCCGAATTCCACACGCCCTGGGGGGGGTGCCTCAGCCGCGACCCGGCTGGGCGTCCTTCGTCACGGTGATGCCGGCGGCGAACTCGACGACCTGCTCACCGGTCCAGCCGAGACCGTCCCAAACCTGCACCTGCAGGCGCGGCTCGGATCCGCGGTCGACGAAGAGGGTCCAGCCGGTGGTCTGGCCCCCGGCCTTGGTGAGCACACCCTTGTTCGAGCCGACCTTGACCTCCTCGCCCTTCCAGTCGGTGGAGTCGTCGACCGACTGGAGCATGACGGCGACCTTGCCCTCGAAGCTGAGCATCTCCTGGTCCTTGATGCCGATCGGGGCGAGGGTCAGCACGCCCGCGTCGACGCCCTGGACCTCCCAGCCGTCCGGCACCTTGTCCAGCTTGAAGCCCCTGGGCTGCTTGCCGGTGTAGGACTTCAGCTCGATCGACGGGCCGGCCGGCGTCTGCGCCGGGGCCGTCGCCGGGGGCGCGGCCTCCGTCCGGGTGGTGGCCGCCGGGGTCCCGGCGGTGGCGAAAGCGAACGCCGCGGCGACGGCGGCCACCGCGAAGACCGAACCGGCGGCGGTCTGCCCGGCCCGGCGGCGGCGCAGCGCCCGGCGGCCCCGGGTCAGGTCGGCCTCGATCTGGCCGGTGGTGGGTTCGATGGTGGGGCCGGCGATCCGCTCCAGCCCGTCGTACAGGTTCTGCATGTCGATTCTCCTGGTCAGCGCAGATGTCAGCGCAGTGCGAAAGACGGGTTCTGGCCGATGACCGTGCGCAGCCGGTCCAGGGCCCGCGCGGTCTGGCTCTTCACCGTGCCCTCGGAACAACCGAGGGCGTCGGCGGTGTCGGCGACATCGAGGTCGTAGAAGTAGCGGAACACCAGAGCGGCCCGCATCCGGGGCGGCAACTGGCTCAGGGCCGCGCGCAGCCCCTCCTCCAGGTCACCGGGCCCCGTCTCGGCCGCGGCCCGGTCCGGAACCTCGGCCATCGGCCGTTCCCGTCGCCGCCACCAGCGGCGGCGCTCGTCCGTCAAGGCGTTGACCAGCACCCGGCGCAGATATCCATCGGGGTTGTCGGCCCGCTGGAACGCCGGCCAGGCGACGTACAGCTTGGTCAGGGTGGACTGCACCAGATCCTCCGCCAGGTGGGCGTCGCCCGCCGTGAGCAGAGTCGCCGTACGCACCAGCCCAGCACGCCGGGCCACCACGAAATCGTGGAATTGCTCATCACGCTCGGTCTTCACACGAGCCCCTCCTTCGCTCTCACGCCTCCCTGACGACTGCCGCCTCCCCGGGGTTGCACGAGTTCGGCCCTTGGCGGAAAGGTTCGTCGATGCTCCCGTGACGCTGGTTACGCTGGCGGCACCCCCGAGCACTGGAGGTAGCGGTGAACCTGCGACATGATCCGTCCCGTTGGGGGTTTCCCCCACCCAACCAGCCGTCCGAATGGCCACCGTCACACCTGCCCGGCGCCGGCCCAGGCCTGCCCGGCTGGCTCGAGGAACGGCTGTTCGACCAGCGAATCGTGATGCTCCGCGGTCAGCTCACCGGCGAGACGGCGACCGGGATCGCGGCCGCGCTGCTCACCCTCGACTCGGCCGGTCCCGACCCGGTGCACCTGCACGTGGCGAGCCCGGGTGGGGATCTGAGCGCCGCCCTGTCGGTGATCGACGTGATCGACGCGCTGACCGCTCCGGTGCACGCGGTGGTGACGTCCGAGGCGGGCGGCGCGGTGCTGGCGGTTCTGGCGGCGGCGGACAAGCGGGCGGCGTACCGGCACGCCCGGTTCAAGCTGGCCGAGCCACGGGCCGGCGGGGTCACCGGCACGGCGGACGAGGTGGCCGCCGCGGCCGGGCAGCACCTGCGCGAACTGGAGGAGGCGGTGCTGCGGCTCGCCGAGGTCACCGGGAAACCGCGCAGCCGCATCGAGGACGACCTCTCCTCCGGGCGCAGCCTGAGCGCGGCTGAGGCCCTGGAGTACGGCCTGATCGACGAGGTCGTCACGCCGAAGAAGAACGGGCCCCGGTGATGATCACCGGGGCCCGTTCTGTCAGCTACTTCAGGAAGCGACCTTCACACCCATGGAGCGGGCGGTGCCGGCGACGATCTTGATCGCGGCGTCGAGGTCGTTCGCGTTGAGGTCGGGCAGCTTACGCTCCGCGATCTCCTTGACCTGGGTCGCGCTGAGCGTCCCGACGGTCGTGGTGAGCGGGTTGGCGGCGCCGGACTGGATGCCCAGGGTCTTCCGGATGAGGAAGCTGGTCGGCGGCGTCTTGTAGGCCAGCGTGTGGCTGCGGTCCTCGTAGACCGAGACGATGACCGGGATGATCTCGCCCCGGTTCTTCGCGGTCGCCTCGTCGTACTCAACCTTGACGGCGCGCATGTTGGCACCGGTCGGGCCGAGCATCTTACCGAGGTCGACCATCGCGGCGTTACCCGCCTCAAGCGCGAGGGTTACCTCATGGGTCTTCTTCTTGGGAGGCATTGGGTAAGGCTCCTTAGGGTGAGCTGCGGGCCGAGACAACGCAGCTCGCCAGCATCAACGACACACGACAACCCCGAGACCTTACTACCGCACTGACGAGAGGGTCAAAACGGCTGAGCAAGCGGGGTCTCGGGTCCGCCGACAAGTGTAGCTCCCGGTCCCGGCGGGGCCGGGACCGCCCCGGATCAGTAGCGGTCGCAGTAGCAGGAGCGCATGTTCGCCCGGATGTCGACGACATAGTCCGTCGCGATCAGCTGCTTGTCGAGGTAGGCCTCCTCGACCGAGACGTGCCCCATGTTGTAGCCGGCGATCACCAGGTTCAGCAGGCACAGCGAGGTGTCGGTCTTGCACTTGGAGGTGCTCAGGTTGTACTTCTCCCCGAAGTACTTCTCGCCGAAGTACTTGGTCAGCCAGGCCAGATAGTTGGCGCCGAGGATCGCGTTCTCCCGGTAGTTCGCCGAGTCGTAGGACTTCTCGAAACGGCCGTTGATGAAGCTCTCGGTGTCCGGCATGACCTGCATCAGGCCGTATCCACCGTCACAGTTCTCGATGTTCGAGGTCCAGCCGCTCTCGTGCCAGGCGACCGCGCGCACCAGGTCGGCCGGCACCTTGAGCTCCGGCGCCGACCCCGGCCAGTAGGTCTTGGTCGCGGCCGCGTTCAGCGCCGCCTTGGCCTTCGCCTTGGAGACCTCTTTACCCTTCCGCTCGGCACACTCCGGCAGCTAGAAGTTGTTCGGGTCCTCGGTCGGCGTGCTGCTGGCGCTCGGCTTCGGCTTCGTCGACTTCGGCTTCGTCTTCGACGGCGTCGGCTCCGCGGTGGGCTCCTCCTCCTCGACCACCGGCTCCTCGGTGGTGGGCTCGATGCTCGGGGTCGCGGCCGCCGGCGCGGGCGCTGCCGCGTCCTCGTCGCCGCCTCCGGCCAGCCCGCAGCCGCCCGCCACCACCAGCGCGATCAGCGCCGCCACGACACGCGTCCTCATCGATGCGAACCTCCCCCGTAAGCCATCGATGAGGAACGCTAACAGCAGGTGAGTGATCTTCGCAGTCCACGAAACCGACCAAAAGAGCACAAGATTCGGCTCTTGACCCCGCGCCTCGGACGGCAACCTGAGCCGGGGACAATGGATCCATGCAGACCCGCACCGACCTACGCAACGTCGCCATCATCGCTCACGTCGACCATGGCAAAACCACCCTGGTCGACGCCATGCTGCGCCAGGGCAGCCAGTCCCACGCGCGCGGCGAGATGGCCGACCGCGTCATGGACTCCATGGACCTGGAGCGGGAAAAGGGCATCACCATTCTCGCCAAGAACACGGCGATCAGCTACCAGCCCGCCGAGGGCGGCCCGGTCACCATCAACATCATCGACACCCCCGGCCACGCCGACTTCGGCGGTGAGGTCGAGCGCGGCCTCACCATGGTCGACGGTGTCGCGCTGCTCGTGGACGCCTCCGAGGGCCCGCTCCCGCAGACCCGCTTCGTGCTCCGCAAGGCGCTCGCCGCCAAGCTGCCGATCATTCTGATCATCAACAAGGTGGACCGGCCGGACGCCCGGATCAAGGAGGTCGTCGACGAGACGTACGAGCTCTTCCTCGACCTCGACGCCGACGAGCACCAGATCGAGTTCCCGATCGTCTACGCGTGTGCGCGTGACGGCATCGCCTCGCTGACCCAGCCCAAGGACGGCACCGTCCCCGAGGACGCCACCGATCTCGAGGTGCTGTTCAGCACGATCCTCGAGACCATCCCGGCCCCGAAGTTCACCGAGGGCGCGCCGCTCCAGGCGCACGTGGTCAACCTCGACGCCTCGCCGTTCCTCGGCCGTCTCGCGCTCTGCCGCGTGCACGAGGGCACCATCCGCAAGGGCCAGACCGTCGCCTGGTGCAAGACCGACGGCACCGTCGCCAACGTGCGCATCTCCGAGCTGCTGATCACCGAGGGCCTGGAGCGCAAGCCCGCCGAGAGCGCCGGCCCCGGCGACATCATGGCGGTCGCCGGCATCCCGGAGATCATGATCGGTGAGACCCTCGCCGACGCGGAGAACCCGATCCCGCTGCCGCTGATCCAGGTCGACGAGCCGGCCATCTCGATGGTCATCGGTACGAACACCTCGCCGCTGGTCGGCAAGGTCAAGGGCGCCAAGGTCACCGCCCGCATGGTGAAGGACCGCCTCGACAAGGAGCTGATCGGCAACGTCTCGCTGCGGGTCCTGCCCACCGAGCGCCCGGACGCCTGGGAGGTGCAGGGCCGTGGTGAGCTGGCCCTCGCGATCCTGGTCGAGCAGATGCGGCGCGAGTCCTACGAGCTGACCGTCGGCAAGCCCCAGGTGGTGACCAAGACCATCGACGGCAAGGTGCACGAGCCGGTCGAGCGGCTGACCATCGACGCCCCCGACGAGTACATGGGCGCCATCACCCAGCTGCTCTCCACCCGCAAGGGCCGGATGGAAGAGCTGATCAACCACGGCACCGGCTGGCTGCGGATGGAGTGGCTGGTCCCGGCGCGCGGCCTGATCGGCTTCCGGACCGAGTTCCTCACCGAGACCCGCGGCACCGGCATCATGCACCACCTGTTCGAGCGTTACGAGCCGTGGTTCGGCGAGCTGCGCACTCGCCAGAACGGCTCGCTCGTCGCCGACCGCGCCGGCGTGGTCACCGCCTTCGCGATGACCAACCTGCAGGAGCGCGGCCAGCTGTTCGTCGAGCCCACCACCGAGGTGTACGAGGGCATGATCGTCGGCGAGAACTCCCGCTCCGACGACATGGACGTCAACATCACCAAGGAGAAGAAGCTCACCAACATGCGCTCGTCGACCGCCGACGAGACCGAGAAGCTGATCCCGCCGCGCAAGCTGTCGCTCGAGCAGGCCCTGGAGTTCTGCCGCGAGGACGAGTGCGTCGAGGTGACGCCGGCCGCGGTGCGCATCCGCAAGGTCGAGCTGGACCAGACCGTACGGGGCCGGGCCGCGGCTCGCCGCAAGCACCAGCAGTAACAGCCCGCATCGCGTGCCCGTCCGGCCATCGGCCGGGCGGGCACGCGGCTTTTCATCGACCGCCTACGCTGTCGCGGTGATCGATCTGGACACCACGGCGGGCCGGGAAGAACGCCGCCCCCGCAAACGCATCTACCTGGCCGTCGCGGCAGCCGTGCTATCCGTCGCGGTCGCTGCTACCGCCTTCACCCTGTACGCGTCGTCCGCCGGCGACAAGGGTCTGCGGCTCGAGGTGGACACGCGCAGCGGAACCGCACTGCAGATCCGCTGGAACGTCGAGATGGACGTGCCCAAGCCGGTCACCGGCGACCCGCTCCCGATGCCGTGGTCGACCACCCTCGACGCCCCGGAGGAATTCCAGCTGGGAGTGACCCTCAGCGCCTTCTCCACCGACACCGACCTGGTGACGTGCCGCATCTTCCTGGACGGCGAACTCGTCAGCGAGAACAGCCGGGAACGGGCCGCCATCTGCGGCTACCACCCGAAGGTCGAGCAGATGGTCGGCGAGATGCTGGAGTCCGAGACTCCCTGACCGTCATGAACAGCGGGCCCGGGCGACGCTCGTCGCCCGGGCCCGCTTCGTAGTTCACCGTCACTTGTTGGAGATCAGCTCGCGCTTCCGGTCCCGGGACGATTTGATCAAGCTCGCGACGGTCGCTATGGCGAGTGTGCCGAGAATGACCAGCAGCGAGAGCCAGATCGGGATCTCCGGCGCCCAGTGGAAGCCGTGGCCGCCGTTGATGAACGACAGGCTGTTGGTGTGCAGCGCCTCGAGGACCAGCTTCACACCGATGAAGGCGAGCACGACCGCCAGGCCGATGTTCAGGTAGACCAGGCGCTCCAGCAGGCCGCCGAGCAGGAAGAAGAGCTGGCGCAGGCCCATCAGCGCGAAGACGTTCGCGGTGAAGACCAGGTACGGCTCCTTGGTGATGCCGAAGATCGCCGGGATCGAGTCGAGCGCGAAGATCAGGTCGGTGGTGCCGATCGCGATCATCACGATCAGCATCGGGGTGAACATCCGCTTGCCGGTCTCGGTGACCACACTGAACCGGCCGTCACCGAACGACGAGGAGATCGGCAGCGCCCGCTTCGCCCAGCGGATCAGCATGTTCTCCTTGAAGTCCTCCTCGTCGTTCTCCCCGCCCTTCACCAGCGTGATCGCGGTGTAGACCAGGAAGGCGCCGAAGATGTAGAAGACCCAGGAGAACTGCGAGATCAGCGCGGCGCCGGCGGCGATGAACGCGCCGCGCATGACGAGCGCGAGCACGATGCCGATCAGCAGCACCTTCTGCTGGAGATGCCGTGGCACCGCGAAGCGGGCCATGATGATCACGAAGACGAAGAGGTTGTCGACGCTCAGCGAGTATTCCGTCAGCCAGCCGGTGTAGAACTCACCCGCCGCCTGCCCACCGGCTGCCACCCAGACGCCGACACCGAAGATCAGGGCGAGGGCGACGTAGAAGGCGACCCAGCTACCGGCTTCCTTCATGCTGGGTTCGTGTGGTCTGCGCCCGATGATCAAGAGATCGACGGCGAGCACAGCGATCAGGGCCACCAGGGTGGCGCCCCAGACCCAGGCAGAAACGTTCAACGAGGACCTCCGGCAGACACGGGTCGTCGCTGCGCCCACCCGAAGATCGAGCGAGAACAGCGACGTGCGACTGTCGGAGGTCTCTTCCGCCGCGGACGATCGACTCGATCCGCGACCACCGGCCCCGGGTTCGCCTCAGGGGGCGTTCCGTGTTGACGAGACCGGAGCGAGGGAATACTCCCCTCCCACGTGAGCCATTGTTGCGCATCCTTACCGCGAACGGCACATCGGGAGGCCGGGGCGTGGCGGGGCTCGCGCTCAAACCCGCGCATCCCGGCCGCTACACGACTTAAGAGATTGATCATTTCCGGTTCATCCGCCGTCGATTCCTCCGAAGAAGACGCCGCGATCTCAGCTTAGACCCGCGCCCGGGTGCCCGTTCTGCTCCTTTCACATTCCGCTGGAGCATCCTAGTAAGCTATCCATCTGGTGCGTATGGGACGCTTGCGGGCATGGTTCTCGAAGTTTCGCTGATCGACGTACTGCCCGGCCGGGCGGACGACTTCGTCGCCGCCTACCAGCTGGCCCGACCGGTCATCGCCGGCGCGCCAGGCTGCCGTTCGGTGCGGCTCAAGCGCGGCGTCGAGTCGGCCAACCGCTTCGCGCTGCTGGTCGAGTGGGACAGCATGGAGACGCACGAGCACAACTTCCGGCGCACCGAACGCTTCGCCCAGTGGCGGGCGCTGATCGGTGGGTCGCTGGCGCAGCCGCCGCTGGCGGAGTTCTTCACGGAGGTGCCCTCCGGCAACCGGCCCGACCCGGACCACGACTTCTTCGCCGGCTGAGGCCGCCCTGGCGGCCGAGCCCGCCTCATGGCCGCGGCTGGAGCCTAACCTCACCGGCCGTCATGAGACCGCCCGCCGCACGCCCGCGACTCAAGCTCAACCCCACCGACCGCCCTCGGGCCGCCCGCCGCACCGCCACAGCCGAAGCCCAACCCCACCGACCGCCATCAGGCCGCGCACCGCCACAGCCGAAGCCCAACCTCACCGACCGCCATCAGGCTGGACCTGCTGGGTTTCGCTTCGGAAGGCGGCGGTCAGTCGGTCGCGGGATCGCCAAAGGCGAGACAGTAGGCGGCGGTCAGTCGGTCCCGGGATCGCCAGAGGTGAGGCAGTAGGCGACGCCCGCCGGGTCGCGCAGGGTCGTCCAGCACGGCCATTCGCCGACGAAGGAGGCGCCCAGGCTTTCGTGCCAGGCCCGCATCGCGGGGATGTCGTCGGTGGAGATGTCCATGTGCGCGGAGGTCGGCCGGGTCTCGTCGAGCCGCTGGAGCAGCATCCGGACCGGGATCGGCGACGGCGGATAGAGCCTTGAGAACGTGGGCAGGCCGGTGGTCTCCAGCGACCAGCCGGTGAGCGCGGTCCAGAAGCCGACCTCGCGCCCGTAACGGAACGGCGCCACGTCCACGCAGACCTGGTGGACGCGGGAGAGCGGCCCGCCCGGCACGGCGAACGGCTCGGGCCGGTGGTGCTCGCCCTTCCACGGGTTGACGCAGAAGGGCAGCCCGGCCGGGGAGGCGAGCACCAGCCGCGACCCGTGATCGTCGACCACCGCAGCGCCGGCGTCGATGGCCCGAGCGGCGAACTCACGCTCGTCGTCCACGGCGAAATCCAGGTGGGCGCCGCCCGGCCCGTCGAGCACGCCCTGCACCCGCAGGTAGTCGTCGCCGCGATCGCTGTGCAGGCCGGCGAGGCCGGCCACGTCACGCGGGTGCGCCTGCGACCCGGACACGGCCGCCCAGAACTCGACGGCGACGTCCAGCTTCCGCGCCGGCCGGTCGACGACGGCAGAAACCCACCGGATCACAGCGACCACCAACCGGCAGCACTCGCCTCCGACCAGCGCAGGCTCGGCGGCCCACCCGCGGAGACGATCGAGCACAACGCCTCACCCACCGAGGCGGCCGAGGCCGAATAACCAGCCGAGACCGCCGGGGCCGGGAAGCCAGATGAGGAAGGCCGGCGCGGCGGCACGTCCGCCGCAGGGAGATGGGGCGGCCGCTCCTGGAGAGACCTCATGCCGTCAGCCTAGACAGATCACCGCCGCCCGGCAGCGGGCTCACTTCACCCCCGCCATGTCCATGCCGCGCAGCTCCTTCTTCAGCTCGGAGATCTCGTCGCGGATCCGCGCCGCCAGCTCGAACTGCAGCTCCCGGGCCGCGCCCAGCATCTGGTCGTTGAGGTCCTGGATGAGCTGGGCGAGCTCGGCGCGGGCCATGCCGGCACGAGCGGTGCCGCTGCCGGCCTTGCCCTTGGAGCGGGTCTCCGGCACCGGGGCCTTGCCGCGCGACATCTGCCGCCCGCCACCGCCGACCATCGGCCCGGCAACCGCGTTGTCGGTGTCCTCGGCCTCGCGGTAGATGTCGTCGAGAATGTCGTGGATCTTCTTGCGCAGCGCCTGCGGCTTGATGCCGTGGGCCTCGTTGTGCGCGATCTGCTTGGCCCGGCGCCGCTCGGTCTCGTCGATCGCGTCCCGCATCGACGGAGTGATCTTGTCGGCATACATGTGGACCTCGCCGGAGACGTTACGCGCGGCCCGGCCGATGGTCTGGATCAGCGACCGGCCACTGCGCAGGAAGCCCTCCTTGTCCGCGTCGAGGATCGCGACGAGCGACACCTCGGGCAGGTCGAGACCCTCACGCAGCAGGTTGATGCCGACCAGCACGTCGTAGTCGCCCTTGCGCAGCTCCTTGAGCAGCTCGACCCGGCGCAGCGTGTCCACCTCGGAGTGCAGATAGCGCACGCGGATGCCGTTTTCCAGGAGGTAGTCGGTGAGGTCCTCGGCCATCTTCTTGGTGAGGGTGGTCACCAGGACCCGCTCGTCCCGCTCGGTCCGCAGCTTGATCTCGTGCATCAGGTCGTCGATCTGGCCCTTCGTGGGTTTGACGACGACGTGCGGGTCGACCAGGCCGGTGGGGCGGATGATCTGCTCCACGAACTCACCCTGGGCCTGCTCCATCTCCCACGGCCCGGGCGTCGCGGAGAGGAAGACCATCTGCCCGACCCGCTCGAGGAACTCGTCGAACCGCAGCGGCCGGTTGTCGGCGGCGCTGGGCAGCCGGAAGCCGTGCTCGATCAGGATCCGCTTGCGGGAGGCGTCCCCCTCATACATCCCGCCGATCTGCGGGATCGTCACGTGCGACTCGTCGATGACGGTGATGAAGTCGTCGGGGAAGTAGTCGAGCAGCGTGTACGAAGGCTCGCCGTAGGTGCGGCCGTCCATGTGCATCGAGTAGTTCTCGATGCCGTTGCAGAAGCCGACCTGGCGCATCATCTCGATGTCATAGGTGGTCCGCATCCGCAGCCGCTGGGCCTCGAGCAGCTTGCCCTGACGCTCCAGCTCGGCCAGCCGGTCGGCCAGCTCGGCCTCGATGTCGCGGATCGCCCGCTCCATCCGCTCCGGGCCGGCCACGTAGTGCGACGCGGGGAAGATGATCAGCTCGTCGACCTCGCGGATCACCTCGCCGGTGAGCGGGTGCAGATAGTAGAGCTTCTCCACCTCGTCGCCGAAGAGCTCGACCCGCACGGCCAGCTCCTCGTAGGCCGGGATGATCTCCAGGGTGTCGCCGCGGACCCGGAAGGTGCCGCGCTGGAAGGCCATGTCGTTCCGCGCGTACTGAATGTCGACGAGCCGGCGCAGCAGCTTGTCGCGGTCGATCTCGCCGCCCACTTTCACCCGGACGGCGCGCTCGACATATTCCGCCGGGGTGCCGAGGCCGTAGATGGCGCTGACCGTGGCCACCACGATGGTGTCGCGGCGGGTCAGCAGCGACATGGTGGCCGAGTGGCGCAGCCGCTCCACCTCCTCGTTGACCGAGGAGTCCTTCTCGATGTAGGTGTCGGTCTGCGCGATGTAGGCCTCGGGCTGGTAGTAGTCGTAGTAGCTGACGAAATATTCCACCGCGTTGTTGGGCAGCAGCTCGCGGAACTCTTTCGCCAGCTGGGCGCAGAGAGTCTTGTTGGGGGCGAGCACCAGCGCGGGCCGCTGCAGCCGCTCGATCAGCCAGGCCGTGGTCGCGCTCTTACCCGTCCCCGTCGCGCCGAGCAGGACGGTGTTGCGGTCGCCGCGGCGCACCCGCCGCTCGAGGTCGTTGATCGCGGCGGGCTGGTCACCCGCGGGCTGGTAGTCGCTGACGACCTCGAACCGGCCGTCGAGTCGTGGGATGTCGAGCGCCATGCCCACCACCGTACGTCGGGGGTATGACAAGTTCTCGAACCCCGCGTGCTGAGGGTGCACATTCGGCCTGGGGCGGCGGCATTGTCCGGGCTTTCCACGGCCACCTACCCTGGTCAGGTAGGCCGCTCGCGGCGGCCGCCAGGCACCGGACGGATCGCCAGACGTTCCGTGGTGCCGCACCGTGGTCGATGCGCCCTGGACGCCCCGGCGAGCGCACCTGCGGTGGGTCGCGCACAGCGCCGACCGGCCGCCGCGAGGGCCCCTACTTTTCCGAGGACGAGGGCTGCCAGCCGGTTGCCTCGGCCCAGTCGTCGGCCGCCCGCGCCTCCGCCTCGAACCACGGTTCCTTCGCCTCGGCGTACGCTGCCCGCTCCTGATGCCGGAGCGCAAGCTCGGCTTTCGCCGCCGCGTAGGCCTCGCGCGCCTCAGGCACCGCGCGCAGGTGATCACGCATCAGCAACGCGAAACGCCAGCCCGGCGAACCCGTCACGCGGACGTGCAGATTGACCCGGTATCCGGGGTCGGCGCAGCCGTGCATCCGTTTCGGCCAGGTGCCGCCGGGGGCGCCGTGCGCGTTGTCGCTCCACTCCCCCGAGCGCTGCGGGAAGCCCAGCGCGCCCAGCCGGTCCGCGAGCTGGTCGGCCTGCACGAGCGTGCGCACGCTCAGCATCAGGTCGATGATGTCCTTGGCCGGCAGGCCGGGCACCGCGGTCGAGCCGATGTGGTGAACCTCGACACCCGGGCCCAGCCCGTGCCGGATCCGCGCGATCAGCCGCGCCGCCGCCGCCGGCCAGCCCGGGTCGGGGGGCACGATGCACAGCTCGGCGCCTTTCGGCGCGTGCCGGCGCAGGCGGAGGTTTCGCTCGAACTCGACCAGCCGCTCGCGCCACAGCCGATCCACCTGGGCGTGCAGCTGGTCCAGGCCGGCGTTGTTGGTCAGCACCACGTCGGCGACCGCACGCCGGCTGGCGTCGTCGGTCTGCGCGTCGATCCGGGCGGCGGCTTCCGCCGCCGTCATGCCCCGCAAGCCGGTCAGACGCTCCAAGCGCACCTCACGGTCGGCCTCCACCACGATCACCAGGTGGTACGACGAAGCCAGCCCCGCCTCGACCAGAAGCGGCACGTCGTTGACCACGATCGCGTCCGGTGCCGCCGCGTGTGTCAGCTCGGCGGTCCGCGCTCGCACCCGGGGATGGATGATCCGCTCGAGGCTGCGGCGTGCCTCCTCGTCGCCGAACACCTTCGCACCCAGCGCCGGCCGGTCCAGCTCGCCGTCGGCGGTCAGCACCCCCGACCCGAACAGCGCGACGATCTCCGCGAGACCGTCGGTCCCCGGCTGCACCACCTCGCGGGAGAGCACGTCGGCGTCGATGATCACCGCACCGCGCTCGGCCAGGCGGCGGGCGACCGCACTCTTTCCGGCACCGATTCCACCCGTGAGCCCGACCATCAACATGGCATCAGTATCCCGGTCGGAATGATCGACGTGTGGTCCCGGGCCGCCGGTGTGCGGGAAAGGCGAAAGGCCGCCCCGACCTGAGTCGGAGCGGCCTTTCTGGGGTAGCTGGTACAGCTGGGTATTACCGGCTGCTGCCTGAGGTCAGCTCTTGCCGCCGGCCAGCTTCTCGCGCAGAGCGGCGAGAGCCTCGTCGGTGGCGAGAGTGCCCGCGGGCTCCTCGGCCGAGCGCGCCGGGGCCGACGAGCTCGTGGAGGAGGAGGACGACGACGAGGTGGTCACGCCACCGGCCGGAGCCGGGTTGAGCGCGGCCTCGGCGTCGGCGTCGCGGGACGCCTGCACCTGCTTGGTGTGGGCCTCCCAGCGCTCGCGCGCCTCGGCGTACTGCTTCTCCCAGGCCTCGCGCTGCTTGTCGAAGCCTTCCATCCACTCGCCGGTCTCCGGGTCGAAGCCCTCCGGGTAGATGTAGTTGCCCTCGGCGTCGTACGTCGCGGCCATGCCGTAGAGGGTCGGGTCGAAGTGCTCCTCGCCCTCGACGAAGCCCTCGTTGGCCTGCTTGAGCGACAGCGAGATCCGGCGGCGCTCCAGGTCGATGTCGATGACCTTGACCAGGACGTCCGAACCGACCTGCACGACCTGCTCGGGCAGCTCGACGTGACGCTCGGCCAGCTCGGAGATGTGCACCAGGCCCTCGATGCCGTCGTCGACGCGGACGAACGCACCGAACGGAACGAGCTTGGTGACCTTACCCGGCACGATCTGGTTGATCGCGTGGGTCCGGGCGAACTGACGCCACGGGTCTTCCTGGGTCGCCTTCAGCGACAGCGAGACGCGCTCGCGGTCCAGGTCGACGTCGAGCACCTCGACCTCGACCTCCTGGCCGACCTCGACAACCTCGGACGGGTGGTCGATGTGCTTCCAGGAGAGCTCGGAGACGTGCACCAGACCGTCCACGCCACCCAGGTCCACGAAGGCACCGAAGTTGACGATCGAGGACACGACGCCCTTGCGGACCTGGCCCTTCTGGAGCTTGTTGAGGAACTCGGTGCGAACCTCGGACTGCGTCTGCTCGAGCCAGGCGCGGCGGGACAGAACCACGTTGTTGCGGTTCTTGTCCAGCTCGATGATCTTGGCCTCGAGCTCCCGGCCCACGTAGGGCTGGAGGTCGCGGACGCGGCGCATCTCGACCAGCGAGGCCGGGAGGAAGCCACGGAGGCCGATGTCGAGGATGAGACCACCCTTGACGACCTCGATGACCGAGCCGCGGACGACGCCGTCGTCTTCCTTGATCTTCTCGATGGTGCCCCAGGCACGCTCGTACTGAGCGCGCTTCTTCGAGAGGATCAGCCGCCCTTCCTTGTCCTCCTTGGTGAGGACGAGGGCTTCGATGTGGTCACCGACCGACACCACTTCCGCGGGGTCCACGTCATGCTTGATCGACAACTCGCGCGAGGGGATGACACCCTCGGTCTTGTAGCCGATGTCGAGCAGGACTTCGTCCCGATCGACCTTGACGACGGTGCCTTCGACAATGTCGCCGTCGTTGAAGTACTTGATGGTCTCGTCGATGGCTGCGAGGAAAGCTTCCTCCGAGCCGAGGTCGTCGACGGTGACCTTGTTGGCGCTCGAGGTGGCCTCGATGCTGCTCGTCATGTGGACAGTTGCTCCGAACGGATGGTGTCGTGGTGTCTCTCGCGCTCAGCGGAACTGCCACCGGACGCGGCACGAGCGAAACGAGACGACCAACCCGAGAGCAGTCTGATCAACGCAGTCGATCATGCCGAGACCGACGACCACGGAGCCTGCTCCCTGCCGAGGCACACGATCCGCGAGCGCATCGACTAGCTTACCGTGCGCATTACCACAGGTTGCAAGCCCTCCTGAGGACCGCGGCACATTGTTCGGCTGGAACCCGTCAGCATGCCCGATATGAGCTGATTCAGGGCGGCCGACACGCCTGTCGTACCGTTGCCGGGTGACCGAGATCCCCTCTCCCCAGCCCGCCCGGCGCCGCGTCACCGAGGCTGAGGCACGTCGCGCCAACCGTTCCTGGTGGGATCTTGACGCCGACGACTACCAGGATGAACACGGCGCATTCCTCGGTGACGTCGACTTCGTCTGGTGCCCCGAGCGGCTCCGGGAGGCGGACGCGCGGCTGCTCGGCGACGTACGGGGAAAAACGATCTTGGAACTGGGCGCCGGCGCTGCGGCAGCCAGCCGGTGGTTGCGCCGCGAGGGCGCCCGGCCGGTCGCCCTGGATCTCTCCGCGGGCATGCTGCGGCATGCGCGCGAGGCCGCCGAGCGCAGCGGGGTACGCGTGCCGCTCGTCCAGGCCGACGCGATGGCCCTGCCGTTCCCGGCGGACGCGTTCGACATCGTGTGCACCGCGTTCGGGGCCATCCCGTTCGTGGCCGACTCGGGCGCCGCGATGCGCGAGGTGGCCCGGGTGCTGCGGCCCGGCGGCAGCTGGGTGTTCTCGGTCACGCACCCGATGCGCTGGGTCTTCTGGGACGAGCCGGACGAGAGCGGCCTGATCGCGCGGAACTCGTATTTCGACCGGACGCCGTATGTCGAGCGGGACGAGGACGGCACCGTCAGCTACCTGGAGCAGCACCGGACCATCGGCGACCGGGTGCGGGAGCTGGTCGCGGCCGGGTTCGTGCTGCGGGACCTGGTCGAACCGGAGTGGCCGGAAGACCACGAGCAGGTGTGGGGGCAGTGGAGCCCACTGCGCGGACGGCTCTTCCCGGGCACCGCGATCTTCGTCTGTGAGCTGCCCAAACTCTGACCGGAGTCGTTTTCCGGCCCGGTCAGCGGGTATCTCGCGAGCATGAGCAGCGCGGAGAAGAGCCTGAAAAAAGGCGACAAAGTCACCTGGAAGAGTCACGGTGAGAACGTCCACGGCACCGTGCAGCAGAAGATCACCAAGCGCACCGAGGCCGCCGGCCGGACGAACCCCAGTACAAGGTCAAGAGCGACAAGACCGGGCGCGAGGCGGTGCACAAGGGCGGGGCGCTGCGTCATGGCTGAGCAGACCGACACGTACGCCGAGTTCCGCGACGCGGTCAACATGACCCCTGCCGAGCTGCGCAAATGGCTCGGCAGCGACGAGTCCCGGGACGTGGGCCAGAAGTCGTCGGCCGGGGCCGAGTCGGTGGGGCACGACTCCGGCCGGAAGATCGTGCAGATCCTCGGCAAGAAGAAGACCGAACTCACCGAGGCCGACGAGAAGCACATGCGCAAGGTGGTCGGCTACGTGCACCGGCACATGGCGCAGCGCCCGGACGGGGACGTCAGCGAGAGCCGGTGGCGGTACTCACTGATGAACTGGGGTCACGACCCGCTCAAGAAGTGACCGTGACCGGCCGGCCCGGCGGGTCGAGCGCCGCGGCCAGGGCCGTGAGCGCGGCGGGGACCGGCCGGTAGTACACCCAGGTGCCCCGGCGGGAGCTGCCGACGAGGCCGGCCTCGCGCAGGATGCGCAGGTGATGCGAGATCGTCGGGCCGGTCAGCGGGAAGGCGCCACTCAGGTCACAGACACAGATCTCCCCGGACGGCACCGAAGCGATCATCGAGAGCAGGCGCAGGCGTACGGGGTCGCCGAGCGCTTTGAACATGACGGCGAGGGCGCCGGCGCGAGCGGCGTCCATGGGGCCGTCGGCGATGGCGGCGGGGTCGCGCAGCGCTGGCGGCAGTGATCCGCCGGCCGACGGGCGGCCGCCAGCCGGGCCATCGACAGCCGAGCCGGTGCCAGTGGTCCCGTCGGCCGAGCCTTCGACAGCCGATGCAACGCCAGTGGTGCCGCCGGCCGAGTCTTCGCCAGCCGAGCCGACGCCAGTGGTGCCGCCAGTTGAGCCTTCACCAGCCGAGCCGGCGCCAGTGGTGCCGGCGCCCGCCAAGTCATCTACCGCTGAGCCGCCTACTGCTGAACTCCCACCGGCTGCGCTGTCGTCAGTGGGCCCATCCTCGGCTGCGGGCCGGTCCGGCGGTGGGTTGAAGCCGGGTCGGCGGGACGATGCGGGCGCGGTTTCGGCGACTGCGGCAACGACTTCCATCGATGTCGATCCACTCGGCATCGGACCAGAGTGGCAGATCACCGCAAAGCGCGCGACGGCGCCACCCGGAAGAGTGGCCCGGCCCTGGCCAGCGGCAGGAGTCCGGCGGCGTTGCGGCCGACGGCGCCACCGACGTCCGCACCGCGGAGCCCCACGGGAGGAACCCGCGCGGAACCGATGGCGGCGCGAGGAAGCTGACCACATCCCCGGCCCGCCATTGCGGCAGGGCCAGGCCCAGCGGTCGCCCGGTCCGGCGCGCGCGACGACAGCGAAGAAGTGGTCGGCACCAGCCATCGGCCCGCCGGCACACGTCGGTAACGCGAAGGTAGGCCGGCATCGACCGGCATACCGCTCCGAGAGAAGCCGGTGGCACAGCCGATAGCAGCAGGTGCCCGCCCCGGCACGCACCGCCAACGGCGACCAACCAGCCGACATCCACGACCAGCCCACCGGCACGCACCGCCAACCGCGACCAACCAGCCGACATCCACGACCAGCCCACCGGCACACACCGCCAACCGCGACCAACCAGCCGACATCCACGACCAGCCCACCGGCACACACCGCCAACCGCGACCAACCAGCCGACATCCACGACCAGCCC
>NZ_JBEZZB010000027.1:0-23369 GCF_040638955.1 Actinoplanes sp. NPDC024001 | reverse complement strand
ACCGGCGACGGCGACTGACTAGCCGGCATCAGCGATCGGCCCGCCGTCGCGCGGCAGCAGAGCGGCAGGAGGCCGGCGGGCCGCGCTGAGGGCTCCCCCACCGACGAGGACCGCGTCGGCCTGGACGCCGGCGGTGGCGGCGGAGGAGCCGGGATCAGCGGTGGCTCGCTCCGGCGCCGGCCGGTGGGGGTGTGAGTGGTTGCGCGGGTGGCGTCAGTGGTCGGCGCCGTTCCAGTCGCGGCCGGTGCCGACGGAGACCTCGAGCGGGACGGAGAGCGGGTAGGCGCCGCCCATCTCGCGGCGCACCAGCTCCTCGAGGGCGTCGCGCTCGCCGGGGGCGACGTCGAAGACCAGCTCGTCGTGGACCTGGAGCAGCATGCGCGAGGAGAGGCCGGAGGACTTCAGCGCCTCGTCGACGCGCAGCATCGCGATCTTGATGATGTCGGCGGCGGAGCCCTGGATGGGCGCGTTCAGCGCCATCCGCTTGGCCATCTCCTGGCGCTGCCGGTTGTCGCTGGTCAGGTCGGGAAGGTAGCGCCGGCGGCCGAGGATCGTCGCGGTGTAGCCGTCCTTCGTGGCCTGGGTGACCACGGCCTGCAGGTAGTCGCGGACGCCGCCGAACCGCTCGAAATACTCCTCCATCAGGCCGCGGGCCTCTTCGGTGGAGATGGTCAGCTGGTTGGAGAGGCCGAACGCGCTCAAGCCGTAGGCCAGGCCGTAGTTCATCGCCTTGATCTTGCGGCGCTGGTCGGGGGTGACCTCGTCGAGGGCGACGTGGAAGACCGACGAGGCGGTGGCGGCGTGGAAGTCGGCGCCGGAGTTGAACGCGGCGATCAGCGCGTCGTCGCCGGAGAGGTGCGCCATGATGCGCATCTCGATCTGGCTGTAGTCGGCGGTCATCAGCTGGTCGAAGCCGGGACCGACGACGAAGGCGCGCCGGATCCGCCGGCCCTCCTCGGTGCGGATCGGGATGTTCTGCAGGTTGGGGTCGGTGGACGAGAGCCGGCCGGTCGCGGCCACGGTCTGGTTGAACGTGGTGTGGATGCGGCCGTCGTCGGAGACCGACTTGAGCAGCCCGTCCACCGTCGACTTCAGTTTCGCCACGTCGCGGTGCCGCAGCAGGTGCTCCAGCACCGGGTCGCCGGTCTGGGCGAAGAGGCTCTGCAGGGCGTCGGCGTCGGTCGTGTAACCCGACTTGATCTTCTTGGTCTTGGGCAGGCCGCGCTCGACGAAGAGGATCTCCTGGAGCTGTTTCGGCGAGCCGAGGTTGAACTCGCGGCCGACGACCTCGTGGGCCGCCTGCTGCGCCGCCTTCACCTCGGCGGCGAAGTGCGCCTCCAGCTCCGACAGGTAGTCGGTGTCGGCGGCGATGCCGAGCCGCTCCATCTCGGCGAGGACCACCGACAGCGGCTGCTCCACCTCGGCGAGCAGGCGCTGCGACTCGCCGCCGTCGCGGGACAGCTCGGCGGTGAGCACGTCGGCCAGGTCGAGCGTGGCGCGGGCGCGCAGCATCACGCCCTCCTCGGCGGCGCCCTCGTCACCGAGGCCGTCGAGGGTGAGCTGGCCGTTGTCCGGCTCCTCGACGCGCAGCTCGCGCTTCAGATAGCGCAGGGCCAGGTCGGTCAGGTCATAGGCCCGCTGGTCGGGCTTGGCCAGATAGGCCGCCAGGGCGGTGTCGACCGTGACGCCGGCCAGCTGCCAGCCGTGCGCCTGGAAGGCGAGCATCGCCGGTTTCGCGTCGTGGATGACCTTGGGCCGGCCGGGGTCGGCGAGCCAGGCGGCGACGGCCTGCTCGTCGGCCTCGTCGAGGGCGCTCGGGTCGAACCAGGCGGCCGGGCCGTCACCGGTGGCGACGGCGATGCCGGTCAGGGTGCCGGTGCCCCGGCCGAAGGTGCCGGTGACCGCGACGCCGACCGGGGCGAGCGCGGCGTGCTCGCTCAGCCAGCCGGCCACCTCGCCGGAGCGCACGACGCGGCCCTCGATGTCGAAGCCGGACTCGGCCTCGGGCTCGACCGCCTCGAGGTAGGAATAGAGCCGCTCGCGCAGCACCCGGAACTCCAGGGCGTCGAAGACCCGGTGCACCGCCTCGCGATCCCAGCCTTGCCAGCGCACGTCCTCGGGGCGCAGCGGCAGCTCCAGGTCGCAGACCAGGGCGTTGATCTCGTAGTTGCGCAGCACGTTGGCGAGGTGGGCCCGCAGGTTCTCCCCCGCCTTGCCCTTGATCTTGTCAACGTTGGCGACGATGCCGTCGAGTCCGCCGTATTCATTGATCCACTTGGCGGCGGTCTTGTCGCCGACGCCGGGCACGCCGGGCAGGTTGTCGCTGGTCTCGCCGACCAGGGCGGCCTTGTCCCGATAGCGGGCGGGGGGCACGAAGTATTTCGCCTCGATCGCCTCGGGGGTCATCCGCCAGACCTCGGAGACGCCGCGCACCGGATAGAGGATCGTGACGTGCTCGGTGGCGAGCTGGAAGGCGTCCCGGTCGCCGGTGGAGATGACGACCTCCATGCCGGCCTCGCGCGCCTGGGTGGCGAGGGTGCCGATCACGTCGTCGGCCTCATAACCCGGTTTCTCCACCACCGGGATGCGCAGCGCCTCCAGCACCTCCTTGATCAGGCTGACCTGACCCTGGAACGGCTGTGGCGTCTCGGACCGGCCGGCCTTGTAGTCCGCGTATTTCTCGGTGCGGAAGGAGACCCGGGAGACGTCGAAGGCCACGACGATGTGGGTCGGCTTCTCGTCGCGCAGCATGTTGATGAGCATCGACGTGAAGCCGAACACCGCGTTGGTCGGCTGGCCGGTCTGAGTGCTGAAATTCTCCACCGGCAGCGCGAAGAAGGCCCGGTAGGCCAGCGAGTGGCCGTCGAGCAGCAGCAGGCGGGGAGTCTGGGCGTCGTCGCTCACGTCGGGAACTCTAGTCCCGGGGTGTGACAAGTTCGCCGACCGCCCCGCCCGCTTTACAACACCTTGCTGAGGAATGCCTTGGTGCGTTCCTGCTGCGGATTCTGGATGACCTCGTTCGGCGCACCCTGCTCCACCACGACGCCGCCGTCCATGAAGACGACCGAGTCGGCGACCTCCCGGGCGAAACCGATCTCGTGGGTCACCACGATCATGGTCATGCCCTCTCTGGCCAGGTCTTTCATCACGTCCAGGACCTCACCGACCAGCTCCGGGTCGAGCGCGCTGGTCGGCTCGTCGAAGAGCATCAGCTTGGGCCGCATCGCCAGTGCCCGGGCGATCGCCACCCGCTGCTGCTGACCGCCGGAGAGCTGGCCGGGGTAGTTCTCGACCTTCTCACCGAGACCCACGCGTTCGAGCAGCGCGATGGAACGGTCCCGCACCTCACCCTTGCTCTCCCGTTTGACCTTGCAGGGCGCCTCCATGACGTTCTGCAGGACGGTCATGTGCGGGAAGAGGTTGAACCGCTGGAAGACCATGCCGATCGACTGGCGCTGGCGGGCGATGTCCCGCTCGCGCATCTCGTGCAGCTTGCCTCCGCGCTCCCGGTAGCCGACCAGTTCGCCGTCCACCTCGATCCGGCCGGCGTTGATCTTCTCGAGGTGGTTGATGCAGCGCAGGAACGTCGACTTGCCGGAGCCGGAGGGACCCAGCACGCACGTCACCTCGCCACTGCCCACGGTCAGGTCGACACCCTTGAGGACCTCGAGGGAACCGAACGACTTGTGGACGTTGTCCGCCCGTACCATCACCGGGTTTTCCGTCATGTCGCCCCTCCCGTGCCGATGCCGCCCTGCTCGGCCTGGATGGTCTGCAGGCGCAGGCGGGCTCTGCCCGCCGCGCCGTAGCCCTTGCTGAAGTGCCGCTCCAGGAAGTACTGCCCGATCATCAGGACGCTGCACAGGATCAGGTACCAGATCAGTGCCGCGATCAGCACCGGCAGCACCACGAAGGTACGCGCCGACACGGCCCGGAGCTGGAAGAACAGCTCCGCGGTGACCGGCACGAAGGCGACCACCGAGGTGTCCTTCAGCATGGCGATGACCTCGTTGCCGGTGGGCGGCACGATCACCCGCATGGCCTGCGGCAGGACGATCCGGCGCAGGACCTGACCGCGGGACATGCCGAGCGCCACCGCGGCCTCGGCCTGGCCCTCGTCGATCGACTGGATGCCGGCCCGGACGATCTCCGCCATGTACGCCGCCTCGGACAGACCGAGCGCGAGCATCGCGGCGACGAAACCGGCGAGCAGGTCCTTCGACTCGATGCTGAAGAACTGGCCGTTGAAGTTGTCGATGCCGAACAGGTCACCGATCTGCTTGTCGAACGGCAGGCCGAAGCCGATCCGGCTCCACAGGACGTTGAGGTTGCCGAACACCACGGCGAGCACGAGCCGCGGGGCGGCCCGGAAGAACCAGGTGTAGACCCACGCCACCGACGAGAGGATCCGGTTCGGCGAGAGCCGCATGATCGCCACGACGACGCCGAGCCCGACACCGATCAGCATCGAGAAGACCGTCAGCAGCAGAGTGCCGCGCAGACCCTCGAGCACCGGTCCGGTGAACATCACGCCGTTCTTGCCCTCTTCGTACGAGACGAAGATGAACGACCAGCGGAAGCCGTCATTCGTGACGAGCATGTGCACGAACATGGCCGTGAGCACCGTGAGGACGGCGATCGCGACCCATCTGCCAGGGTGCCGGACGGGCACGGCCTTGATCGGCTCAGGCCGTGCCCGTTCGGTTGTGTTCTTATCCGTCATGCCGGACGGCTCAGGCCTTCGGGTTCACCGCGGAGGTGGTGACCGAGCCGGCCTCGACGCCCCACTTCTCGAGGGCGGTCTTGTAGGAGCCGTCGGCGATCACCGCGTTGACCGCCTCGGAGATGACGTTGGCGAACTCGGTCTTGTCCTTGCCGACGGCGTAGCCGTACGGCGCGGAGTCGTAGATGTCGCCGACCAGGGCCAGCTGGCCGTTGGTCTGCTTCACCGCGTACGCCGCGATCGGGGAGTCGGCGAGCATCGCCTCGTCCTTGCCGGTCACCACGGCGTTGGTGGCGTCCGACTGGGCCTGGTACTGGTCGATCGTGATCGCCGGCTTGCCGGCGTCGGTGCACTTCTTCGACCGGGCGGTCAGGTCGTCGACCTGCACGGTGGCGGTCTGCACCGCGATCTTCTTGCCGCAGGCGTCGTCCGGGTTGATGGTCGCGCCGGCCTTGGCCGCCCACTGGGTGCCCGCCGAGAAGTAGGAGATCATGTTGACCTCCTTCATCCGCTCCTCGTTGATGGTGAACGAGGAGACGCCGACGTCGAACTTCCCGCTGCTGACGCCGGGGATGATGCTGTCGAAGGTGGCGGTCTGCCACTCCGTCTTCAGGTTCAGCTTCGCGGCGACCGCGTTGAACAGGTCGACGTCGAAACCGATGATGGTCTTGCCGTCGGCGTCCAGGAACTCGTTCGGCGCGTACGTCGAGTCGCTGCCGATGACCAGGGTGCCCTTGGACTTGATGTCGGCCGGGACCTTGTCGGCCAGCGTGGTGTCGGCGGAGGTGGCCGGCGCCGGCGCCTCGGAGCCGGAATTCGACTCCTCGCCGCAGGCGGACAGCGACACGGTCATCGCCGCCGCGACGGCCAGGCCGAGGATCGCCCGCCGGCCGGGGGTGGTGCGGAACATGGGGTACTCCTAGGGGTAAACGAAGTTAGGCGACGCCGAGGTAGGCGTCCTTCACCGCGGGGTCGTGCAGCAGTTCCTGGCCGGTGCCTTCCTTGACGATCCGGCCGGTCTCCAGAACGTACGCGCGGTGCGCCCGCGACAGGGCCTGCTGTGCGTTTTGTTCCACCAGAAGCACGGTCGTGCCCTGCTGGTTGATCTCCACGATGATGTCGAAGATCTGCTGGATCAGCATCGGCGCGAGACCCATCGACGGCTCGTCGAGCAGCAGCAGCTTCGGCCGGCTCATCAGCGCCCGCCCGACGGCGAGCATCTGCTGCTCACCGCCGGAGAGGGTGCCGCCGACCTGCTTCTCCCGCTCCTTGAGCCGGGGGAAGAGGGTGAACGCCCGCTCCATGTCCTCGTTGATCTCGGAGCGGTTGCGCCGCGTGTACGCACCCATCTCCAGATTTTCCCGGACCGTCATGCCCGGGAAGACACCGCGGCCCTCCGGCGACTGCGACACACCCCGCACCACCCGCAGGTCGGCGCGCATCTTGGTGATGTCCTGGCCGTCGAAGTGGATCGAGCCCTGCGCGATCGGCCGCAGACCCGAGATCGCCTTCATCGTGGTCGTCTTGCCGGCACCGTTCGCACCGATCAGCGCCACGATCTCACCCTCGGCCACGTTCAGGCTGATCCCGTGCAGGGCCTGGATGCGGCCGTACAGGAGGGTGATGTCGCGCAACTCAAGCAGCATCGGTGGGCACCCCCAGGTAGGCGGCGATGACCGCCGGGTTGTCGCGCACCTCGGCGGGCGTGCCCTCCGCGATCTTCTTGCCGAACTCCAGCACCACGATCCGGTCGGTCACCCCCATCACCAGGCGCATGTCGTGCTCGATCAGCAGGACCGTCACTCCGGTGTCGCGGATCTTCTTGATCAGGTTGAGCAGCTCGACCTTCTCCGCCGGGTTGAAGCCGGCGGCCGGCTCGTCCAGGCAGAGCAGGGTCGGGTTGGTGGCCAGTGCCCGCGCGATCTCCAGGCGGCGCTGCTCACCGTAGGAGAGGTTGCGGCTGACCTCGCCGGCCCGGTGCTCGATGCCGACGAAACGGAGCAGCTCCAGCGAGCGCTCCCGGCCGGTCCGCTCCTCCCGCCAGTGCCGCGGCAGGCGGAACAGCGCGCTGATCACACTGGTCTTGTGGTGCGCGTCCGCGCCCACCATGACGTTCTCCAGCGCGGTCATCTCCGGGAAGAGACGCACGTTCTGGAACGTCCGGGCGATCCCGCTGCGGGTGATCTCGTGCTTCTTCTTGCCGATCAGCGACTCACCGTTGAACCGGATCTCGCCGCTGGTCGGCCGGTACACGCCGGTCATCGCGTTGAAGCAGGTGGTCTTGCCGGCGCCGTTCGGGCCGATCAGACCGAAGATCTCACCCTTGCGCAGCGAGAAGCTGATCCCGTTGAGGGCCACCACACCGCCGAACCGCAGCGTGACGTTGTCCAGCTCCAGCAGCACGTCGCCGTCGCGGTCCGCACGGGGTGCGGGCTGCGCGGACTCCTCGACCGGACCGGTCGGCGCGGCCTCGTCCACCGGCCGCGAGCTGAAACGGTCCAGTTCCTCCGGAGTCTCAATGTGTGGCTCGCTCATTGCGGGGCCACCTCCTTCTCCCGGTCCTTCAGCTCCATCGCTCTGCGCTTGCTGGGTATCAGACCCTGCGGGCGCAGCACCATGATCAGGATGATGGCGAAGCCGAAGATGGCGAACCGGTACTCGTACAGGTCGACGCCGCCCGCCTCGATGCCACGCAGCCGGTCCGGGATGTACGAGATCAGCGCACCACCGAGGATCGCGCCGGCGATGTTGCCGGAGCCACCCATGACCACACCGGCCAGCACCAGGATCGAGAACTGAAGCTGGAACGTGGCCGAGTTGATGAAGTTCTGGTTGCCCGCCCAGATGGTGCCGCCCAGCGCGCCGATGAACGCGCCGATGGCGAACGCCCACAGCTTGAACTTGAAGGTCCGCACGCCCATGATCTCGGCGGCCTCCTCGTCCTCGCGGATCGCCAGCCAGGACCGGCCCACCCGGCTGCGGTCCAGGTTCCGCACACCGAAGATGACCAGGATGATCACGGTGAGACCGAGCCAGAAGTACGGCGTCGCGTCCGCCACGCCGAAGATCGGCTTGCCGTCGGCGCCCTCACCCGGCGGGTGCGGGATGCTCGAGAAGCCGCGCTCACCGCGCAGGATCTCGGTGCTCGTCGCCACGATCCGGATGATCTCGGCGAAGCCGAGCGTCACGATGGCCAGATAGTCACCGCGCAGCCGCAGCGTCGGCCAGCCCAGCACCACGCCCGCCACCATGGTGATGGCCAGCGCGATCGGGATGGACGCCAGCCACGCCCACTCGGTGTGCAGGATGCTGTCCGGCGAGGTCAGCAGGGCCGTGCAGTAGGCGCCGACGGCGAAGAAGCCGACGTAGCCCAGGTCGAGCAGGCCGGCGTAGCCGACCACCACGTTCAGGCCGAGAGCCAGCAGAACGTAGTACGACATGTTGAACAGCGCGCTGGGCCAGTCGATGCCCTGCGTGATGATCTGCGGGCCGATCAGCGGGATGGAGCCCACGTACGGCAGCATGTACGCCCCGACGGCGACCAGCACCATGACGAGGACGCGGACCGCCAGCGGTTGCCGGCCGAAGATGCCCCGCAGCGCGCGGCCGTTCGTCTTTCCCTTGGCCGTACTCATGCGCGGGCCCTCCCCAGAGACTCACCCAACAGGCCGGTCGGGCGGAACAGCAGGATCAGCACCAGGATGATGAACGCCGCCGCACGCAGCCACTCGGAGCCGAGCAGGCTCGCCGCGTAGACCTGCACCAGACCGAGCAGCAGGCCGCCCAGCAAAGCTCCGCGCAGATTGCCGATACCGCCGAGGACGGCGGCCGTGAACGCCTCGATGCCGAGGATGAAGCCGGCGTCGAACCGGGTGACACCGATCTTCAGGTCGTACATCACCGCGGCGATACCGGCCATCAGGCCGCCGACCAGGAAGACCAGCATGATGACGCGGGACTTGTTGACGCCCATCAGCGCCGCCGCGTCCGGGTTCTGCGCCACGGCACGGATGCCGCGACCGAGCCGGGACCGGTTGATGAACTGGTCCAGCGCCAACATGCTCACCAGTGCCAGCGCGATGATGAGAATCTGCAGGTTGGTGATGTGCATGTTGCCGATGACCAGGACATCCGTCGGCTGGATGAGGTTCGGCACGCCACGCTGGTTGCGGTGGGTGAGAACGCCGACGACCTCCGAGATGAACAGCGAGGCGCCGATCGCGGTGATCAGGAAGGCCAGCGGCGGCGCGTTACGCCGGCGCAGCGGCCGGTACGCCACCACCTCGACCGCCAGGGCCGTGACCCCGGAGATGACGATCGCGGCCAGCAGGCCGATGAGCAGGTACCCGATCACCGCGCCCATGGCCGGTGTGGCCGAGTTCTGGTCGAGGCCGAAGAAGCCCCAGACGATGAGACAGGCATAGGTGCCGACGAGGAAGACCTCGGAGTGCGCGAAGTTGATCAGCCGAAGGACGCCGTAGACCAGGGTGTAGCCCAGAGCGAACAGGGCGATGATCGCACCCTGTGTAAGGCCGGCGATCGTCAGCGGCCCGAAATCTTGAATCAGACCGGAAAAATTCACAAGAGGACTCCAAAACGACGAGGTCGGTGTGGCCGGAGATCATCCGGCCACACCGGCCCTACAGAGAGTTACCGCCGAAAGGTCAGGAAGTCTTGATCTCCTGGTCCGCCTTGTTGTCACCGGTCTCGTCGAACTTGAACGCCCAGACCTTGATCAGGCTCGGGTCCAGCTCACCGGTCTCAGTGAACTTGTACGTGTTCGCGATGCCCTTGTAGTTCACCGTGGACAGGTACTCGTTGAGCTTCTCGTGCGTCGTGTTGCCCGCCTCGATGCCCTGCAGGAAGATGTTCGCCGCGTCGTAGGCCACGTCGGAGTACGTACCCGCCGGGACGCCCCACTTGGTCTTGAACGCGTTGTTGAACTCGTCGCCCGCGGCCTCCGGCGGCGAGCAGGGGCAGGTCACGATCGTGCCGGCCGCAGCGGCGTTACCGGCCGCCTTGGACAGGCCCGGGTCCTTCATGCCGTCGCCGCCGAGCAGGACGCCCTTCCAGCCGGCCGAGGTCAGCTGCTTACGGATCAGACCGGCGTTGGTGTAGTAACCGCCGTAGAAGAGCGCGGTCGCGCCGCTGGAGACGACCTTCTGCACCAGAGCCGAGAAGTCGGCCTGCTTGCCGTCGCCCTCGGTCTTGTCGCTGGCGACCACCGTGGCGCCCAGCTTGGTCTTGACGACGTCGGCCAGGCCGGCGCCGTAGGCCGACTGGTCGTCGGCGACGAAGACCTTCTCGGCCTTCAGGACGTCCTTGATGTACGCAGCGGCCGCGGGGCCCTGCGCGTCGTCGTTCGCCACCGCGCGGTGGAAGACCTTCCACCCCTTCGACGACAGCGAGACCCGGGTCGCCGACGGCGAGACCGCCGGGATGCCGGCCTCGTCGAAGATCGGCATGGCCGCCTCGGACTCACCCGAGAACGGCGGGCCGACGATGCCCAGGATCTTCTTGTCCGCCACGAGGCTACGGGCCACACCCGGAGCCACCTCGGCGGCGCCCTGCGAGTCGAACTTGGCGACCTCGATGCAGGTCGACCCCTTCTTCTCGTTGTACTGGTTGATCGCGAGCTCGAAGCCCTGCGAGATGTTGACGCCCAGGTTAGCGGCCGAACCGGTGAGCGCGCCGAAGAACGCAAGCTTGTAGCCGCAGTTCGAACCCGTCGCCGTGTCGCTGCTCGTATCCTTGTTACAAGCTGCAGAACCGGCCAGCAGCCCGATGATGGCCACTCCGCCGATCGCTCGCGCGAGAACCTGCCTCAAGGTTGGAACCCTCCTCCATACCGAACCCACCGAGCCACCATGCGCTGATTGGCACTTGCGTACCGGCATCATGCGCACTCAGCCCGTCATGGGGCCGGACGCTATCCCAGGAGAGTCACAGGTAGGTAGAGTTCAAACGGGCTTTCACCGAACCGTTACGTGCCGTGACCGGACGGCCGGAGGAAGTGTTACAAGCCGTCGACTGTCAAGGTCAACTCAGGCAGGCTCTTGACCCTCGGCGAGGATGCGGTCGGCGACCTCACGCATCGTCATCCGGTGGTCCATGGCGGTGCGCTGGATCCACTTGAACGCCTGCGGCTCGGTCATCGCGTACTTCGTCATCAGCTCGCCCTTGGCGCGCTCGACCGACTTGCGCGTCTCCAGGCGGTCGGTCAGGCCGGCCACCTCGGACTCCAGGGCGGCGATCTCGGAGTAGCGCGACAGCGCGATCTCGATGGCCGGCACCAGGTCGGATTTCTGAAACGGCTTCACCAGGTAGGCCATCGCACCGGCCGCGCGGGCCCGCTCCACCAGATCACGCTGGCTGAAGGCGGTCAGGATCACCACCGGCGCGATCCGGCCGCCGGCGATCCGCTCCGCGGCCGCCAGACCATCCATGATCGGCATCTTGATGTCCAGGATCACCAGGTCCGGCTTCAGGTCCTCGGCCAGGCGCACGGCGGTCTCGCCGTCGCCGGCCTCCCCGACCACGTCGTAGCCCTCCTCGACGAGCATCTCGGCGAGGTCCAGCCGGATCAGGGCCTCGTCCTCGGCGATGAGCACCCGCTTGCGCTCGGCACCAGCCTGCGTGTCGGCCACGGAAACCCCTACCCCCAGAACGTCGATGTCGCGACACCCCGTATGTGGGTACCGCCGCCCTAAGCCTAGTGGGTAGGCTGTCGAAGACTCATCCTGGCGTGACCAAGTCATGCCCGGTTCGATTTGCCGCGCCGGGGCATGCCAAGATGAGTGGGTCGGCCCCTGTATTCCAACCGGCAGAGAAGATGGTCTCAAACACCATACAGTGTGGGTTCGAATCCCACCGGGGGCACCAGTCAATCGCTTGATCATTCTGCCGCGGCATTCCGGCTGATCTTGCATTACCGCAGGCTCGCCAGCATCCATTCACTCATCCTGGCCCGGAGCAGCCGCGACGCCGGTGCGGGCACGCGTCCCAGAACTCGATTGTCGCCGTGATTCATTCCCGCAGCGGCCATTTCCATTCGATGGCTCACGCGTTTCGAACGGGATAAGCGCACTGATCAAACGCGGGCACCGGATCCGATGAATCAATTCGCGCCGGTTCCGGATCGTGGAATACGCACCGCCGGCCGACTGTGATCTTGATCTTCTCCGCGGGGCCACGGCCAATCTCGGCGAACCCCGCGCCGGGATCTGCCCCGGATGCTGTCATGGCAGGGACAGCTGCTGCGGGAGGCCTCATGTTGTGGTCCGGTTCTTCGCCCTTGACCGTGTCGCGCGGGAGCATGTGGGGCTTCCTGATGTTCGCCGGCGCGGCGTGGCTGGCGATCGCGTGGGCGGTGATGCGCCTGCAGCCGACCGACATCGCCGCCGTGGCCGGGCCGGTCATCCTGTTCGGCGCGGCCTGCGAGCTGATCCGGGCGCTGGCCGGGACCCGGACCTGGTGGGTCAACGCGGGCCTGACCGCGCTGTTCGCCGGCACCGGAACGGTGATGCTCACCGCGCCGGACTCGTCGTTCACCACGCCGGCCTCGCTGATCGGCTGGTACCTGCTGGTGCGCGGCGCGGTCGACGTCGCGGTGGGCGTGATGACCCGCGGCTCCGACCGGGTGTGGAGCCTGCTGGTCACGGTCGGCGTGCTCGAGACCGGCCTGGGGTTCTTCGCGGCCAGCCCGTTCGCGCGTACCGCGGATCTGGTGATCGTCACGCTCGGCGGGCTGGGGGTGCTGCGCGCCGTCGCCGACCTGGTCACCGCGTTCCGGTTGCGGGAGGTCGCGGGCACCCGCAAGGACGTGCTGGAGCTGCCGCCGGACCGGGCCGCGGGGGTGGCCGGTTACTCGGCCGGGCTGCACGACTACGAGGGCGCGCCGGCCCGGTCGCGAGCCCGGCACCGGGCCCGGCCCGGCGCACCGACGGTGATCACCGGCGAGGCGACCGCCACCAGCCCGGTCACCATCACCGGCACGGCCACCGGCGGCGAGACCTTCCACGAGCAGGTGGTACGCACGACAGCCGACCTGGACGCGATGCTGACGCAGGCCGGCATCGGCGGACCGCGCGTGGACACCGCGACCCTGCCGAAAGACCTGCCGCCGGTCCCGGACACCCCCGAAGGCGTGCACGGCCAGCCTGCCGAACGGCACGGGCGCTAGAGAAGCCTGTTCCCCGCCCCCGCCGGTGGTGGATCCGTCTACGGCCAGTCGCCGGGCCGGGATCCACTCCGGCGGGGTTCTCCGTCGAGGAGTCAGCCGCCGATGCGGCGCAGCAGACCCTCCTGCACGGCGCTGGCGATGTGCCGGCCGTCGCGGGTGAACATGCGCCCGCTGGCGAGGCCACGAGCGCCGCTCGCGGACGGGCTGACGCTGTCGTAGAGGAACCATTCGTCGGCGCGGAACGGCCGGTGCAGCCAGAGCGCGTGATCGAGGCTCGCCCCGATCACGCCGCCCGGGCCCCAGACCTCGCCGTGGGTGGAGAGGACCGCGTCCAGCAGCGAGAGGTCCGACGCGTACGTCAGCGCACACGCGTGCAGCAGCGGATCATCCGGCAGCTTGCCGTCGAACCGCATCCACACCCGCTGCTGCGGCTCGACCTCCCGGTCACCGGGCGGCACCCAGCCGGGCACGCCCACGTAGCGCACGTCCACGGCCTGCGGCGCCGCCTTGAACAGCGCCATCCGGTCCGGGTACCGCTCCACCCAGTCGCGCATGGTGGGGACGTCCTCCGGGGCCGGCACACCGGCGGGTTCCTCGGTGTAGTGGTCCAGCCCCTCTTCCGGCACCTGGAACGACGCCGACATGAAGAAGATCGTCTTACCGTGCTGCTTCGCCGTCGACCGGCGCACCGAGAACGACCGGCCGTCGCGGATGTTCTCCACGTGGAAGGTGATCGGCACGGTCGGGTCACCGGGGCGCACGAAGTACCCGTGCAGCGAGTGCACGGTACGGCTCGGGTCGACGGTGCGGCCCGCGGCGACCAGCGCCTGCCCGGCGACCTGGCCGCCGAACACGCGCTGGGCGCCGGTCTGCGGGCTCTCGCCCTCGAAGGTGGCCGCGTCGATCTGCCTCAGGTCGAGCAGTTCCAGAAGCTGATCGACGGCGGCCTGACCCCGGAGCTGCATCAAACCGTCGCCGGGTCGACCAGCGAGCCGAGCTGGTGCACGCGCAGGGTGTTGGTGGAGCCGGGCGCGTTCGGCGGGGAGCCGGCCACGACAACCACGTAGTCGCCGGGCTTGGCCAGCCCGAGCCCCAGCATCTTCGCGTCGACCTGCCGGAACATGTCGTCGGTGTGCTCGACGAAGTCGGTCAGGAAGGTCTCCACGCCCCAGCTCAGGGCGAGGGTGTTGCGCACCTCGGAGACCGGGGTGAACGCGTAGAGCGGGAGGTCGCAGTGCAGCCGGGCGAGGCGGCGCACGGTGTCACCGGTCTGCGAGAAGGCGACCAGCGCCTTCGCGCCGATGTTGCGGGCGATCTGCGAGGCGGCCACGGTGAGCGCGCCACCGTGCGTACGCGGGTCGTGCTGCAGCCGCGGCACGCCCATGCCACCCGACTCGGTGGTGGTGACGATCTTCGCCATCGTGCTGACGGTGAGCACCGGGTACTTGCCGACGCTGGTCTCGCCGGAGAGCATGACCGCGTCGGTGCCGTCGAGCACCGCGTTGGCGACGTCGGACGCCTCGGCGCGGGTCGGGCGCGAGTTCTCGATCATCGAGTCGAGCATCTGGGTGGCGACGATGACCGGCTTCGCGTTCTCCCGGCACAGCTGCACGGCGCGCTTCTGCACCAGCGGGACCTGGTCCAGCGGAAGCTCGACGCCGAGGTCACCGCGGGCGACCATGACGCCGTCGAAGGCGAGCACGATGGCCTCGAGGTGCTCGACCGCCTCCGGCTTCTCCACCTTGGCGATGACCGGGACCCGGCGGCCCTCCTCGTCCATGATCTTGTGGACCAGGTTGATGTCCTCCGGCGCGCGGACGAACGAGAGCGCGACCAGGTCGACGCCGAGTCCCAGGGCGAAGCGCAGGTCCTCCTCGTCCTTGTCACTGAGCGCCGGGACGCTCACCGCGACGTTCGGCAGGGAGACGCCCTTGTTGTTGCTGACCGGGCCACCCTCGATGACCAGGCACTGGATGTCCTCGCCCTCGACGCCGGTGACCTCGACCGCGACCTTGCCGTCGTCGATCAGGAGACGGTCACCCGTCTTCACCTCGTGGGGCAGCTTCGTATAGGTGCAGGAGACCCGCTCCTTGGTGCCGAGGATGTCCTCGCTGGTGATGACCACGCGGTCACCGGTCTCCCAGCGGTGCGGACCATCGGCGAACTTGCCGAGGCGGATCTTCGGCCCCTGCAGGTCGGCGAGGATGGCGACCGGGCGGTCAGCCTGCTCGGCGGCCGCGCGAACCAGGTCGTACATCTCCCTGTGGTTCTCGCGGGTGTCGTGGCTGAAATTCATCCGGGCCACGTTCATTCCCGCCTCGACCAGGCCGAGCATGCGCTCCGGTGATTTGGTGGCGGGGCCCATCGTGCAGACGATTTTTGCGCGGCGTGTCACGGCCATCAGGCTAGTCCTTCTTCTGGGGCGGCCCGGCGGCCGACCCCCGTCATCGGCATGAACTGCGGGTGTCGACGGCGAGGTCAACCCGCGAGGTCCACGGGGTGCGCTGCGTCGTCCGCGGGCTTCAGCGACCGCCGGTTCAGCTTATCGGTCGCCTCCGGGCGGCCGACGGCACATACCGCAACCCCTTCCGACCAGCGCAAAGGCCCGCCACCCCGGGGGGGCGGCGGGCCTTAACGAGCGATCAGATCAGACCGACAGTGGTCAGACCGACAGGGGCTGCTGGTCGGAGCGCACCGGCGCGGGCAGCTCGCCGGCCGCGCCCAGATAGCCGTGGATCGCCGCCGCGGCGGCCCGGCCCTCGGCGATCGCCCACACGATCAGCGACGCGCCCTTGTGCATGTCACCCGCGACGAAGACGCCCTCGGCGCCGGTCTGCCAGCCCTGGTCCGCGTCGAGCACGTTGCGCCGGTTGCGGGTCAGGCCGAACTGCCGCAGCAGCGGCTGGTCCTCGGTGCCCTCGAAACCGATCGCCAGCAACACCAGGTCGGCACGGATCTCACGCTCCGAGCCCGGCGTGATGGTGACGGTACGCACACCGTCGATCCGCTGCACCTGAACCTCGGCGAGCCGGATCGCGACCAGGTTGCCGTTCTCGTCGCCGACGAACTCCTGCACGGCCACGCCGAAGACGCGCTCGCCGCCCTCCTCGTGCGCGGCGTAGTTGCGCAGGATCATCGGCCAGGTCGGCCACGGGTCCTTGATCCCGGCCCGGACCTCCGGCGGCAGCGGGTACTGGTCGAGCTGGGTGACCGAGGCGGCACCCTGCCGGTGCGCCACACCGAGGCAGTCCGCGCCGGTGTCACCGCCACCGATGATGACCACGTGCTTGCCCTTGGCGTCGATCGGCGTGGTGTCCTGCAGGCCGGCGACGATCCGGTTGGCCGGAACCAGGTGCTCCATGGCCAGGTGCACGCCGTTCAGGTGCCGGCCCGGGGTGTCCGGGGTGTCCCGGCCCGCCAGGGCGCCCGCGGCGAGCAGCACCGCGTCGTAACGGTCCCGCAGGTCGTCGGCGGTGATGTCGACACCCACGTTGACGCCGGTCTGGAACACCACACCCTCGGCGGCCATCTGCGCGAGGCGGGCGTCGATCACGTCCTTCTCAATTTTGAAGTCGGGGATCCCGTACCGGAGAAGGCCGCCGATCCGGTCGTCGCGCTCGTAGACCGTGACCGCGTGCCCGGCTCGCGCCAGCTGCTGGGCGGCCGCCAGGCCGGCCGGACCGGAACCGACGACCGCGACCGACTTGCCGGTCGAGGCCGGCGCCGGCTGCGGCACCAGACCGCGCCCGAAGGCGTGGTTGGCGATCTCCACCTCGACCTGCTTGATGGTCACCGGGTCGTCGGCGATGCCGAGCACGCACGCCGCCTCGCAGGGCGCCGGGCAGAGCCGGCCGGTGAACTCCGGGAAGTTGTTGGTGGCGTGCAGCGACTCGGCCGCCGCGTCCCACGAGCCGGTACGCACCAGGTCGTTCCAGTCCGGGATGCGGTTACCCAGCGGACAGCCGTCGTGGCAGAACGGGATGCCGCAGTCCATGCAGCGGGTCGCCTGGTCCCGGATGAGCTCCTCGCCCGCGGGCGGGTAGACCTCTTTCCAGTCCATGATCCGGACCGGGACCGGACGCCGTTTCGGGAGCTGCCGCTCGTAGCGGAGGAAACCGTTCGGATCAGGCACTGGTAACCCCCATGACCGCCTCGTCAACGTTGCGACCGGCGGCTTCGGCGGTCCTGATCAGTTCCATCACGCGCTTGTAGTCGCGCGGCACCACGGCGGTGAACTGCTCCACCGCGGCGTTCCAGTCCTTCAGCAGCCGGCCGGCGACCGACGAGTCGGTCTCGGCGTGATGCTTCTCCACCAGCGAGCGCAGCACGTCACGCTCGTCGTCGGTGAGCGGCGCCAGGTCCACCAGCTCCGGGTTGACCAGCGACTTGTCCAGGTCCAGCACGAACGCCTTGCCGCCGCTCATGCCGGCCGCGAAGTTACGCCCGGTCGGGCCGAGCACCACCACGACACCACCGGTCATGTACTCGCAGCCGTGGTCACCGACACCCTCGACGACCGTGGAGGCGCCGGAGTTGCGGACCGCGAACCGCTCGCCGACCCGGCCGCGGAGGAAGACCTCGCCGCCGGTGGCGCCGTACAGGATGGTGTTGCCGGCGATGGTGTTCTCCTCCGCCGTGAACGGCGCGTCCTCGGCGGGGCGCACGATCACCCGGCCACCGGAGAGGCCCTTCGCGACGTAGTCGTTGGTGTCGCCGATGAGCCGCAGGGTGACGCCGCGCGGCAGGAAGGCGCCGAACGAGTTGCCGCCGGTGCCGCGCAGGGTGAAGGAGATGGTGTCGTCGGGCAGGCCGTTGCCGCCGTAGCGGCGGCTGACCTCGCCGCCCAGCATCGCGCCGACGCTGCGCTGGTCGTTGCGGGCACGCAGCTCGGCGCGGACCGGCAGACCCTCGGTCAGGGCCGGCTGGGCCAGGGCGATCAGCTCGTTGTCCAGGGCCAGCTCGAGGCCGTGGTCCTGCTTGACGACGCCCCGGCGGGCGGCGCCCTCGGGCAGGTCCGGCACGTGCAGGACCGGGGCCAGGTCGAGGCCCTTGGCCTTCCAGTGGTCCACCGCCTCGACCACGTTGAGGATCTCGGCGTGGCCGATCGCCTCGTCGATGCTGCGGAAGCCGAGCTCGGCCAGGAGCTCGCGGACCTCCTCGGCGAGGAACATGAAGAAGTTCTCGACGAACTCCGGCTTGCCGGTGTAACGCTCGCGCAGCACCGGGTTCTGCGTGGCGATGCCGACCGGGCAGGTGTCCAGGTGGCACACCCGCATCATGATGCAGCCGGAGACGATCAGCGGAGCGGTTGCGAAACCGAACTCCTCGGCGCCGAGCAGCGCCGCGACCACCACGTCACGGCCGGTCTTGAGCTGGCCGTCGACCTGCACGGTGACCCGGTCCCGCAGCTTGTTCAGCAGCAGCGTCTGCTGCGCCTCGGCCAGGCCCAGCTCCCACGGGGTGCCGGCGTGCTTGAGCGAGTTCAGCGGGGACGCGCCGGTGCCGCCGTCGTGGCCGGAGATCAGGATGACGTCGGCCTTGAGTTTGGCGACACCCGCCGCGACCGTGCCCACGCCGATCTCACTGACCAGCTTGACGTGCACCCGGGACATCGGGTTGACCATCTTGAGGTCGTGGACCAGCTGGGCCAGGTCCTCGATGGAGTAGATGTCGTGGTGCGGCGGCGGCGAGATCAGGCCGACGCCCGGGGTGGCGTGCCGGGTCTTGGCGATCCACGGCCACACCTTGTTGCCGGGCAGCTGACCACCCTCGCCGGGCTTCGCGCCCTGCGCCATCTTGATCTGGAGGTCGTCCGCGTTGACCAGGTATTCGCTGGTCACCCCGAACCGGCCGGAGGCGATCTGCTTGATCGCGGAACGGCGCTGCGGGTCGTAGAGGCGCTCGACGTCCTCGCCGCCCTCACCGGTGTTGGACTTGGCGCCCAGCCGGTTCATCGCGATCGCCAGGGTCTCGTGCGACTCGGCGGAGATCGAGCCGTAGCTCATCGCGCCGGTGGAGAACCGCTTGACGATCTCGCTGGCCGGCTCGACCTCGTCGATCGGGACCGGGGTCCGGTCCGACGCGAAGCGGAACAGCCCACGGAGGTGGCCCGCCTGCGCGGCCAGCTCGTCCACCTTGCTCGTGTACTTGCGGAACACGTCGTACTGCTTGGACCGGGTGGCGTGCTGCAGCAGGAAGACGGTCTCCGGGTTGAACAGGTGGATCTCACCCTCGCGGCGCCACTGGTACTCGCCGCCGACCTCCAGGCGCCGGTGCGCCCGCTCGGCCGGGTTCGCCGGGTAGGCCTTCTCGTGCCGCGCCTTCACCTCGGCGTGGATGCCGGCCAGGCCGACCCCGCCGATCCGGCCGGAGGTGCCCGCGAAGTAGCGCTGGAGCAGCTTGTTCTCCAGGCCGACGGCCTCGAAGACCTGGGCGCCGCAGTACGACGACACGGTCGAGATGCCCATCTTGGACATGATCTTCAGGACGCCCTTGCCGAGCGCCTTGACGTAGTTGCGCACCGCCTTGCGCGGCTCGATGCCGACCAGCGCGCCGGTGGCGATCAGGTCGTCCACGCTCTCGAACGCCAGGTACGGGTTGACCGCGGCCGCGCCGTAGCCGATCAGCACGGCGGCGTGGTGCACCTCGCGGCAGTCGCCGGACTCGACGACCAGCGCCACCTGCGTACGGGTCTGCTCACGCACCAGGTGCTGGTGCACCGCCGCGGTGAGCAGCAGCGACGGGATCGGCGCCAGGTCGGCGTTGGAGTCCCGGTCGGAGAGCACCAGGATGCGTACGCCGTCCTCGATCGCCTCGGACACGTGCCGGCAGATCTGGGTGAGCCGGGCCTTGATGCCGGCCGCACCGTCGCGCAGCGGGTAGAGGCCGGAGACCCGGACCGCCTTGAAGCCAGGCAGGTCGCCGTCCTCGTCGATCGAGAGGATCTTGGCCAGCTCGTCGTTGTCGATGATCGGGTACGGCAGGGAGATCTGCCGGCAGCTCGCCGGCCCCGGCTTGAGGAGGTTGCCCTCCGGCCCGATGGTCGACGCCAGGCTGGTGACCAGCTCCTCCCGGATCGCGTCCAGCGGCGGGTTGGTCACCTGCGCGAACAGCTGGTGGAAGTAGTCGAACAGCAGCCGCGGCCGGGTGGACAGCGGCGAGATCGGGGTGTCGGTGCCCATCGAGCCGAGCGGCTCCGCCCCGGTCCGCGCCATCGGCGCCACCAGGATCTTCAGCTCCTCCTCGGAGTAACCGAAGACCTGCTGGCGGCGGGTGACCGAGTCGTGCGTGTAGATGACGTGCTCGCGCGGCGGCAGGTCCTCCAGCTCGATCAGGCCGGCGTGCAGCCAGTCCGCGTACGGCTCGGCGGCGGCCAGCTCGGCCTTGATCTCGTCGTCGTGAACGATCCGCCCGGCCTCGGTGTCGACCAGGAACATCTTGCCGGGCTGCAGCCGGCCCTTCGCCACCACGCGGGCCGGGTCGACGTCGACGACGCCGGCCTCGGAGCCGAGCACCACCAGACCGTCGGCGGTGTGCCACCAGCGGCCGGGGCGCAGGCCGTTGCGGTCCAGCACCGCGCCGATGATCGTGCCGTCGGTGAACGCCACGGAGGCCGGGCCGTCCCACGGCTCCATGAGACTGGCGTGGAAGCGGTAGAACGCGCGCCGCTTCGGCTCCATCTCCGGGTCGTTCTCCCAGGCCTCCGGGATCATCATCAGCACCGCGTGCGGCAGGCTGCGGCCGGCGAGGTGGAGCAGCTCCAGCACCTCGTCGAAGCTCGCCGAGTCGGACGCCTCCGGCGAGTTGATCGGGAAGAGCCGCTTGATGTTGCCCGGGATGTTCGGCGAGGACAGCAGCGCCTCACGGGCGGCCATCCAGTTCTTGTTGCCGCGGATCGTGTTGATCTCACCGTTGTGGGCGATCAACCGGTACGGGTGCGCCAGCGGCCACGACGGGAACGTGTTGGTGGAGAACCGGGAGTGCACCAGGGCGATCGCGCTGGACACCCGCTCGTCGGTCAGGTCCGGGAAGAACGCCGGCAGCTGCTCGGGCGTGAGCATGCCCTTGTAGGTGATGGTGCGCGAGGAGAGCGACGGGAAGTACGCCGCGACGCCGCGCTGCGAGGTCTCCCGCTCGGCCTGCTTGCGGATGCAGAACGCCACCCGGTCCAGCTCGATGCCGGAGAGCTGCTCACCGGCCGGGCCGGCGGGCGAGCCGGTGAGGCGGTGCGCGGCGAGGAAGACCTGCCGGATCGCCGGGCGGGCGTCCTCGGCGGTGGCGCCCAGGTCGTCCGGGTTCACCGGGACGTCGCGCCAGCCGAGCACCTCGCCACCCTCGACGAGGACGTACTTCTCGAAGACCTTGATCGCACGAGCCGCGTCGTCGGGGTCCGTGGGAAGGAAGACCAGACCGGCGGCATAGCTCCCGGCGGGCGGCAGGTCAAAACCGGCCACGGCACGGAAGTACTCGTCCGGGATCTGGATCATGATGCCGGCGCCGTCGCCCGTGTTCTGCTCGGCGCCGCGGGCGCCCCGGTGGTCGAGGCGAATCAGCGCCGACAGGCCCTTGGCAACCACGTCATGGGAGCGACGGCCGTGAATGTCGGCTACGAAGGCCACACCACAGGCGTCGCGTTCCGTCGCCGGGTCGTAAAGCCCCTGGGGGTGCGGATATGCCACCGGGCCTCCTGTCGTCACTTGTTTCGTTTCGAGGTCGGGACGACGTCGGCCCTGCAAAGTCTCTTGAGTCTACGTTAAGAGACACTGATCTCCGCCAGATGCGGATTGATCACACCTCGCACTGATCTGCGGACGAACTGAATAGCACAGCCGGTCCGCGGACCGGTAGTCTCGCGCGATGGCGCCAGTGGATTCCGGCCTCTTCGACCGACTCGAGCGGTTCTACGACGCTTTGCCACGCCCCTGGGCGCGGATCGAGGAGATCGGCTCGTTGATCCTCTTCGTCCGCGAGGGAGAGGGCTGGCCCTACTATGCACGGCCGCGGCTCGGTTCGCACACCCCTTCGGCCGCGGACCTCACCGCCGCCCGGCAACGGCAGCGCGAACTGGGCGTTCCGGAGACGTTCGAGTGGGTGCACGAGACCACGCCCGACCTGCTGGCGGTCGCCCGTTCCGCGGGGCTGGACGTGCTGCTCGCGCCGCTGCTGACACTGGACCCGGCGGCTCTCGTACCGGATCTGCCGGTCCGCAGCGCGACCATCCGCTACCTGGATCCGGCCGCGCCGAGCTTCGCCGCCGACCTGCGCGCGTCCCGGGCCGTGGCCCGGCTGGGATTCGGCGCGCCGGCGCACCTCACGCCCCTGGAGACGGTCGAGAAAACCCTGGTCATCGATGGTGCGGGCCCGGTCGAGCGGGATGCCGCGGCGCCGCTGACCGAGGAGGCGGTGCAGCACGCGCGGGAGATGTTCGACAGCGGTGACTATCTGACCGCGGTCGTGGAGTCGCCCACCGACGGCATCCTCGCCACCGCGACCAGCCAGCGGGTCGGCGACGTGGCCGAGATCGTGGGTGTGGCGACGCTGCCGTCGGCGCGGGATCGCGGCTATGCCTCGCAGCTCACGGCCACTCTGTCCGGGCGGTTGCTGCGCTCCGGGGTGCAGCTGATCTTCCTCTCCGCGGGCGATGACGACGTGGCGCGCCTCTACACCCGCGTGGGCTTCCGGCGGGTGGGCACGGCCTGCATCGCCGAGCCGGCGGCCGCGCCTCTCTGAGGCGCGGAACCCCGCAGTCTGCCGCGGCCTTTGCGATTCCCTCACAGTTCCCAAGATTTGGTACGCCGTAAGCACCGAATCGTGTTTCGGTCCTTACAGGTGTCGATCTCACGTCCGGTGCCGCGTGCTCGCCGAGCGCGGCGGACGAGTGTGTCGAACGGGTGAAGCCGGTATTGAGATCTTCCTCTCCCCGTCATGAGAGGCGCTCCACACCCTTCCCAAAATCTGATCTTGCACTTCGCGCAACGCCAAGGTGCTCCCACTCGGCGTCCTCCCGCCAAGATTGCTCCGATGCCAGTCCCCGCACCGCCCCGCCACCCGCACCAGCGCCGGCCGCCCCACCTCAGCCGTAGCCCATACGCCCCACAAGCCCGGCACAGGCGTACTGGCTACGGCCCGGCCCGACCAGCCGTCGCCCGCGCACTCGGCACGCAGGCCGAAGGGGACTATCCGATCAACGGTGAGATCCGCTTGGCTGACAGTCAGCGGCGTCTCAGGCCCGCCGAAGCAACTCTCAGGCGCGGCAGAGCGGACCGGCTGACAGCCAGCGTCGCCTGGGGCCGGCCGAGGCAACTCTCAGGCGCAGCCGAGCAGACCGGCTGACAGCCAGCACTGTCTCAGGCCCGCCGAAGCAACTCGCGGTCACGTCCGCTGGCGTGGTGTAAGAGGCGGCCAGCGCTGATCCGTGTGTGTTGATCTTATGCGGCGATCGCGGTGGTCTCGATGATTTCGGTG